>DATKVR010000158.1:0-4782 GCA_035529955.1 Gallionella sp. | reverse complement strand
ATGGCTCCATCTTCCGCAACGATGCCAAGCGCGCCAAACAACTGCAGATGCGCAACGAGGTAATCGAGACAGAGGTTGCGGCGGCGATGGCGCGCTGGGAAGAGCTGGAAAAGCGGAAGATCTAGAATCAACGGGCTGTAGTTGTCTGGATTTGATCGAGCAGACGATGTCCGGCTTTGGCTTTTTATGTTTAGCCGGGAACCGCTTTCGAGTGGCCTTGTGCTGAAGCGGAACTTCATAAATGGCGTCTTTACGCTCTTCCCGCGTGTGGCAAAAGTAACGACACAAAGTCCATCGAGATGGGATATTGAAATGCCCGTTCAGTGCAAATCGACCACGCAGAATTTCAAGAAGTGTGAATCGAACAAGCCATCTGGTCATGTCCTGTAAGGTAACAGCAACCGCAAAGCGATACAGCAGCCAGTGACCATGCTACAAGAAAAAATATTCGGATAAAGTATTTCTTCATCCCAGGAGGCTCCCCACATGACTGATCCGGCAACGTTCCCACAATACTACAAACTTGCTGACCAGTTTATTGAAAATATCGGCAACGAAGACTTGGCTGCATGCGCCCGGCTCTGAACGTGGCGCATTGTCAATCAAGGTTTTGAAAGTTGCCCATGGACGAAACGCTGGTCAAGATTAACATGACCAAGCCCAACGAGGAGCAGCTTCAGCATATGACGGCCTGGAAATTTCGTTGGGTGCCAGGAAATGTTGTGGCTGGGATTGGCAGGCGAGGCCTTGGAGTTGAGGTTGCTATTCAATTCACGCCAGAATGCGAGTAAGATTTCACCGTCTCCGGCTTCATTACGTTGCAAGCCAATATGTATGATGATTAAACCTGATTAATTGGACCCATACAAAAATGAATGCACCGACTAAAGGCCGCATTGCGATGGAATTACTTGTCTTCCTGGGCTGCTTCCTTTTGGGAACCGTTGTTATTCCTTTGATGATAACTTCATTCGAAGCCGATACAACATACAAAGATGTTTTTGATTCTTTTTTTGTCCACCCGCAAATGGGCGCCTGGGTTATCGCTGTATCCCCTTATGTTTTTTATCTGCTCATGAAAACGATTGTTTAGGCGACTAAAGCAAGCAAGGCTAAAGCCATCGCAAGTGCAGCTCCAAATATAGAGCAGTATAAATTCATGAATGACTACTCATTGCCACAAGATAATTTAAACAAGTCTTCCTCAATCGGCATTTGCTCCATGCATTTGTTAAAAAAGCCGGCATTTCACCGGCTTTCATTATTCCGGCGACTTGCCTTTTGATTACAAACCTCCGCCAGTTTGGGAGGCCCAATAGCCGATAAGTAAGGGAATAATTGCAATAATTGCTACGGCAACCACCAACAACGTACCCTTTGTATCATTTGCACTGTTATCTGAAGTATTGCTCACTGTTAATCTCCTTTAAAAATTAATCGTTATCCCAACGATCAGGGTGCATATCAGACAGAAATATTTTCCAAAGGCGGTTCATGAGCAGGCGTAAAAGAGACAGGTAATCAGACTGAACTTAATGTTGCGGCTGGTCTGTGCGCTAACCAACATTGATAATGACCAATGCAATTTTGCCGACCTGAATAACCGGTGAGACCTTGAGGGTGCCTAAGATTGGGTGAGTGACTGCCAGTAACGATTATGATATTTCAGCAGGCAAAAGTCTCCTATGTGCCGATTGTAACCGTTCGTGAGCGCCCACCCTGCCTGGTTTATCTCAGGTCTAGCCCAGCCCTACATAGATATTCTGCACGTCATCGTCGGCATCAAGCGCTTCGAGAAATGCTTCCACTTCTTCGCGTTCGGCCTCGTTCAGCGCCACGGTATTTTTCGGCCGGTAGCCCAGTTGTGCGGATAGGACGGTAAACCCGTATGCCGGCAACGCCCGACATACCGCATCCAGATCGGTTGCATCGGTTAGAAACAGGGTCGCACCGTTTTCGGCGGGTTCGAAATCTTGCGCGCCGGCCTCGATGGCAGCAAGTTCCGCGTCCGCATCTGCCGGGTCGGGCATCGCCTCTATCATCCCCTGATGGTTGAAATCCCATGAGACCGAGCCGGATGCGCCAAGCTGTCCCTTGCGAAACAGCATGCGTATGTTGGGGTAGGTCCGGTTGGCATTGTCGGTCAGGCACTCCACGATCACCGGCACCTGATGCGGCGCAAACCCCTCATAGGTAAGGCGTTCCAGGCTCACCCCTTCGTCGAGCAGGCCCGCGCCTTTTTTGATCGCGCGTTCCAGCGTCTCGCGGGGCATGGAGGCTTTCTTGGCCTGCTCAACCACCAGGCGCAAGCGCGGATTCATGTCAGGATCGGCACCGGCGCGCGCCGCAACCATGATTTCCTTGGATAGCTTGCCGAAAATGCGGCCCTTGGCATTGGCTGCAATTTCTTTGTGTCTGGCTTTCCATTGGGCGCCCATAACTAGTCGCTGGTTATATCGCGGCGATTTTCATTTCTGCGGTTTCTTTTTTCCAGATCACGCTTGCCCAGGCGCCAAACAAACACGGCGATTACCAGCGCGGCGAGGAATGCCAGAATTTCTATGGACCAGGAAATATCCTGGACGGACTCTCGCTGATGCATGGTCAGGGCGGCGATCGCATTTTCAAACGGCAAAAACATCCCGACCACGGCAAGCAAAGCAACAATGTTCTTTGTCATTTTCATACCTGATGTTCCTCCCGTATCCAGATTATCATTTCTGACCGTTGCCATTTTTCAGCACTATTTGTCCAGACCAGATATCCGCTCAGCTGACTGCACGGTGTTCGCCACCAGCATGGTGATGGTCATCGGGCCGACCCCGCCGGGTACCGGCGTGATCCAGCCGGCAACCTCTTTTGCCGAATCGAAATCCACGTCGCCGCACAGTTTGCCGTTGTCCATCCGGTTGATGCCGACATCGATCACTGCGGCGCCCGGCTTGATCATGTCGCCGGTGATCATCTTTGCCCTGCCGGTTGCGACAACCAGAATGTCGGCATCGCGGGTGAACTTGGCCAGGTCTACGGTCTTCGAGGTGCAAATGGTCACGGTGGCGTTGGCCTGCAACAGCAGCAGCGCCATCGGTTTGCCGACGATATTGCTGCGCCCCACCACCACGGCGTGCTTGCCTTCTATGGATACCCCGCTTTTTTCCAGCAGCTTCATGCAACCGTAGGGCGTGCAGGGTGCAAAGCGCATGTTGCCGGTGACAAGCGCGCCGACGTTCACCGGATGAAAGCCGTCCACATCCTTGGCCGGATCGATGGCTTCCAGCACCTTGCTGCTGTCGATATGTTTCGGCACCGGCAGTTGCACCAGAATGCCGTGTATCTTCGGGTCGTTATTCAGCGCGGCGATCTTCGCCAGCAGCTCATGTTCGGGCGTATCGGCGGACATCACCACATGTTCTGAATGCAAGCCGAGTTCGGCGCAGGCCTTCACCTTGTTGGCGACATATACTTTTGAGGCAGGGTCTTCGCCGACGATGATGACCGCCAGCCCCGGCGTGATGCCGCGCGCCTTCAGCGCATCGGCGCGGATTTTCCACTCGGCGCGCACCTGTTGCGCAATGGCTTTTCCGTCGATGATATGTGCGGTCATTCGGGTTCCTTACAGTTCAGAATTGCGGCTTGTCGGGGGAATTCTGGAAGTTCTCCACACCCAGCATGATCTCCTGGCGGGCTTCTTCTATGCCTTCCCATCCGCCTATCTTCACCCACTTGTTGGGCTCAAGATCCTTGTAGTGCGCGAAGAAATGCTCGATTTGCTGGAGGACGATGGGGGGCAGTTCCTTGTAATCCTTCAGCCCGCGATACAGCGTGGATAGCTTGTCGACCGGAACAGCCAGCACCTTCGCATCCTGGCCCGACTCGTCTTCCATCTTCAGTACCGCAAGCGGGCGGCAGCGCACCACCACGCCGCTGTTCAGCGGAACCGGGGTAATGACCAGCACATCGACCGGATCGCCATCGTCGGACAAGGTGTGCGGGATGTAGCCGTAGTTGCAGGGGTAGTGCATCGCGGTGTTCATGAAGCGATCCACAAAGATCGCGCCGGAATCCTTGTCCACTTCGTATTTGACCGGTTCGCCGTGTTGCGGGATCTCGATGATCACGTTGAAATCGTCGGGGAGGTTCTGTCCGGATGGAACTCTGTTTAAACTCATTACGCTGCGCCTTCTCGGGTAAAAAATAAAGGCGCGAATTGTAGCATAGAGCCTATACCGGACTACTGATGGAGGTGGCAGATGATGCGCAAGCCGGAATTGTAGCTCCGCCTGGTACTGCTAACGAATCATCGTGGTAATGAAATATGGTCTCGTGTATGGCCGCTATACGACCCGTATGAGTCAGCCTGGTTTGTGATTAGATCACCCGAAACCGGACGGTCGTGTAGTTCAGCTCCCGACGCATTTGAGACATCTATTGAAATTGCCGCGAGCTTCCGGTGATCGGCATTATGAAACATCATTAGCTTGTTGGAATGACTGTCTATGCAGGTCACAGTAAAGTCCGCTTCCCATCAAATATCTGCCTGTGAAAACCGTCATCTACGTGTTTGCTGTTACCAGGAGTATTGGCGGGGAGTAACCGATATCCACAATTACGGAATATAAAGATGCAGCAACATGGCAAATATCAATGCAAAGGGTATCGAATGATGTCGAGCTATGCGGTGAATGTTCGCGGCGACAAGTTGTTGATCATTGCGGAGCAATTTCTTAAGTTCTTTTAGCAAAAAATCACATTAGTGTCAGGATTGGTGTATACGGTAATGTG
>DATKVR010000157.1:0-2904 GCA_035529955.1 Gallionella sp. | reverse complement strand
CGCCGCGCGCTGGTGCTGATCGACCCGCCCTATGAAGACAAGCAGGACTATCAGCGCGTGGTGTCGGCGTTGCGCGAGGGGCTGAAGCGCTTTCCCGGCGGGATGTACGCGGTGTGGTATCCGCAATTGCAGCGTGCCGAGGCGCGTCAGTTGCCCGAACAACTCAAGAAACTGGCAGTGAAAAGCTGGCTGCATGTCGCGCTCAGCGTACAAGCGCCCAGCGAAGATGGTTTCGGCATGCACGGCAGCGGCATGTTCATCCTCAATCCCCCTTGGACGTTGCATGCCGCGCTGCAGGAAGTGATGCCGTACTTGGTCAAGGTTTTGGGCACGGACAGCAGCGCGTCATTCACGCTCGAATATCATGAAACCGGGTCTGGCGGGCTTGTATAATCGTTCCGTGGCATAACGATTTTCCAAATCATAAGGGGTTTAATATGGCCGATTCTCACACATGGAATTTCTTTCGCGCGGGCGGGTTTGACCAGGTGAAACTGGATAGCGGCTCGGATCTGCTTGCCCTCAAGGATCTGGATCAAAAGCTTTGGGTGGCACTGAGTTGCCCGACGCGCGGCATCGAGTTCGATGCCAGAACGCTGGACCTGATCGACTCAGACGCGGACGGGCGTGTGCGCGCCAATGAAGTACTGGCCGCGATCGCGTGGGCCGGCGGACTGTTGAAGGATGCCGATTCGTTGATTCGGAGTTCGGATAGTTTGCCTCTCGCGGATATCGATGACAGCACTGAGGAAGGCAAACTGGTGTTGGCTTCCGCGCGTCACATTTTGAAGAGCCAGGGCAAATCCGGAGCGATATCGATCTCCCTTGCGGACGTAGCCGACATCGACAAGCTGGTTGCGAGCCTGGATTATAACGGTGACGGAGTGGTGAGCGCCCGGCAGATTCAAGACAGCGGATTACGCGCAACGGTCGAAGACATTATTAAGTGCAGCGGTTCGCTAGCCGATCTGAGCGGCGAGGCTGGCATCAACCAGGAGATCAGCGACAAGTTTTTTACCGAAGCGGCTGCCTATTCGGCATGGCAGGACCAGGGCAAGGGTGATGCGGCAATATTGTTTTCAGGTGACAAGACGCCTGCAGCAGCAGAGGCATTCCATGCAATCAGGGACAAGGTGGAGGACTTTTTTACCCGCTGCCAATTGGCTGCGTACGATGCGCGTGCAGCCCTCCCGCTGAGTCGTTCCGCTGAAGATTACCTGAATCTTGCCGCGCAAAGCCTGTCGGTGCAAAACCTGGCGGTTGCCGGTTTTCCGCTGGCTACGGTGGAAGCGAACAAGCCGTTGCCCCTGGTCTCGGGCATCAATCCCGCCTGGCAGGGTAGGCTGAAAGCATTGTGCGACCAGGCAATCATACCGCTGTATGGCAGCAGGGACAGCCTGACTGCGGCGGAATGGAACGCGCTTTGTACCAGGTTTTCGGCCTACGATGCGTGGCAAGCGGCCAAACCGGCAAACAGCGTAGAGCAGTTGGGTATTGCCCGGATACGCCAGATTCTGGGCGGTAAAGACAGGGCGTTGATCGATGACCTTATCGTTCGGGACAAGGCGGTCGAACCCGAGGTGAAGGCGATACATTCGGTGGAAAGGCTGCTGCGCTATAACCGTGATCTGTTCAGCCTGGTTAATAACTTCGTGTCGTTCCGGCATTTCTACACCGGCAAAGACCGGGCGATATTCCAGGTCGGCAGGCTGTATCTGGACGGACGCAGTTGCGACTTGTGTGTCAGGATCGAAGATGTGAACAAGCATGCATCCTTCGCCAGCAGCAGCGGAATATGCCTGGCGTATTGCGATTGCGTGCGCGACGGCGGGAAGGAAAAGATGAGCATTGCTGCTGCGTTCACGGCCGGCGATTCGGATTTCCTGGTAGTCGGACGCAATGGTGTTTTCTACGACCGCAAAGGCAGCGACTGGGATGCCACCATCGTGCGCATCGTCGATAATCCAATCAGCATACGCCAGGCGTTCTGGTCTCCATACAAGAAGCTTACCAAGGTGATCAGCGAGCAGCTGCAGAAGCTCGCCGCATCCAAGGCAGATTCAGTTCAGGGGAAGATGATCAAGAGCGTGGTGGAAAGCGGCAAAGCGGTGGCCGAATCACCCGCTGCGTCACCCAAACCACCGTTTGATGTGGGCAAGTTCGCGGGTATATTTGCGGCCATCGGTTTGGCGATCGGTGCCATCGGCGGCATTCTTGCCGCCTTCATCGGCGGCCTGCTGGGACTGAAGTTCTGGCAAATACCCCTGGCAATGATCGGCCTGCTGCTGCTGATCTCATGCCCATCCATGCTGCTGGCATGGTTCAAGCTCAAGCGGCGGAATCTCGGCCCAATACTGGATGCCAATGGATGGGCGATCAATGCCCGGGCGCTGATCAATATCCCGTTTGGCACCTCTTTGACCGGGTTGGCAAAATTGCCGAAGGATGCAAACCGTTCACTGGTTGATCCGTTCGCCGAGCACAGGGTGGTCTGGCCCTATTACCTGATGATCGCGTTGGCGATCCTTGTGCTGATCGGTTTGTGGTACGTCGGCGTCTTCGGGCATGGCAGGGGATAGACAGTCAATGGCATTTCCTGGTGACTATCGCTTGTGGCCACAGCTGTCAGATTTTCCAGATGGCATTGTAAAAATCGAGCCGGTCTACCATTCGGATAGCGGATTCTGATCGTCGGCATTGCACTCGGCATGCGCGGCGCGAACCGTAACTGGGGAGTGTTCACCGCCAACTATGAAGGTTATGTATCATGAGAATTGCAAAATTATCGCTTGCCACAAGTCTGGTAGAAACCCTGCCATCGGGCGTGGCCGGTTTGTTCAATCCGTGGCGTGACGCTTGTCCGCATGATGCGGCCGGCAATGGCCCTGCCGAGAAGCTGAATCG
>DATKVR010000156.1:0-15952 GCA_035529955.1 Gallionella sp. | reverse complement strand
GAATACGGCGCGCTGATCGACCGCACCGTCAGCGGGTTCCATGCCCGCGTGGTGCAGCACGAGTGCGATCATCTGGACGGCATCCTGTACCCGATGCGCATCAAAGACCTGACGAAATTCGGCTACAACCAGGAACTGTTTCCCGGAAAGGAAATGCAGGACGAATAGCCGCCGTCGCGGAAAATGCGGCGGATAACTAGGACTGCACTTTGTCCAGCTTCCAGCGGTTATCCTGTGCAAACCATTCCAGCAGTGCATCGAAGGGCATCGGCCGGCCGATATGAAAGCCCTGGCCCAGGTCGCAGTTGTTTGCGCGCAGCAGGGCAAGCTGTTCGGCGGTCTCGATCCCTTCCGCGACGACGGGGATGTTCAGGCTGTGTCCCATCGCGATGATCGCGTTGACCAGATGCGCATCGCCCGTATCACTGGCCATGTCGCGGACGAAGGACTGGTCTATCTTGAGCGTGCCGATCGGGAAGCGTTTCAGGTAACTCAGGCTGGAATAGCCGGTGCCGAAATCGTCGATGGCGATCTTCACGCCCAGTGCGTGCAGCTCGGACAGGGCGGTGGCGACGTTGTTGCGTTCGTCCATCAGCACGCCTTCGGTGATCTCCAGTTCCAGCAGGCTGGCATCGAGACGGGTCCGGTCGAGTACCGCGTTGATTGCCCCGACCAGGTTGCCGTTCATGAATTGCCGCGGCGAGATATTGACCGCGATGTTGAGCCCCGCACCGGGCAATTCCTGCAGCCGGACTGCATCCCGGCACGCGGTCTCGAGCACCCATAGTCCGATCGGCACGATCAGGCCGATATCTTCCGCCAGCGGAATGAAATCGGCGGGCGACACAAACTGGCCATCCTCCCTGCACATGCGTATCAGGGCTTCCACGCCGGATATGATGCCGGTTTGCAGGTTCACCTTGGGCTGATAGAACAGCGTGAACCCGCCATTATCAAGGGCGATGTGCAAATCCCGTTCAAGGATCAACCGGTCGGCTCCGCCGCTGTCCATCGAGGGTGAGAATGCCCTGTATCCGTTGCGGCCGTTTTCCTTGACCCAGTACATTGCCACGTCGGCGCGGCGCATCAACTCGTTCATGTCGTCGCCGTCGCGCGGCGACAGGCTGATCCCGATGCTCGTGGTGACATGCACCGCCTGCACCCCCACGCTGATCGGCGGAGCCAGCGCGGCCTGGATGCGCTCAACCACGATTCCGGCACCGGATTCCTCGCTTTCGGTCAGCAGCAGCACGAATTCGTCGCCGCCCATGCGCGCCAGCGTATCGGTGGGCCGCAAACAGGTTTTGACGCGCTCCACGAATTCCTTGAGTATCAGGTCGCCGATATGGTGGCCCATGGTGTCGTTGATATGCTTGAAGCGGTCGATGTCCATCATGGCCAGCGCGAACGGCGTGCTGTTCCTGCGCTGTTGTTCGATCGCGGACAACACCCGGTCATCGAGCAGCGCGCGGTTGGGCAGGCCGGTCAACACATCGTGCAAAGCGATGTGGCGGATGTATTCGTCGTTGCGCTTGCGCTCCGAGATATCGTAGGCGATGCCGAGGAATCCGCTGAAATTGTTGTTTTCGTCGCGCAACGCGGTCACGGAGAGCAGCACCGGAAAGCGCGAGCCGTCCTTGCGCACGTAGGTCCATTCGCGCTCTTCCGCTATATTCAACCTGGCCTTGGCGACAAACACCTCGAAGCCGGGCTCCACGTCGCGTCCGAGTTCCTGGCTCAATGATTCTGCGCGTTCCCTGATTTCTTCCGCAACGTGGATGATTGCCGGCGTGGCCTTGCCGATCAATTCGTCGGCGCGATACCAGAGCATGCGCTCGGCCGCATCATTGAACGAGAGTATGGTGCCGTTCACATCGGTGGAGATGATCGAGTACGCGGCGCCCTCCACGATCGCGGTGCGCAACTGGTTTGACTGTTGCAGCTGCTGGAGCAGAAGTTTTTCCTGGGTGATATCCCGGTAAGTCACCGCAATACCCTGATGCATGGGCACCACCTGGCGCAAATACCATTGCGCGGTGCCGCCCTTGCCGGGCAGTGACATCTCTTCGGATTGCATCTGCCCGGTCAGCGCGACTGTCCTGAATTTTTCGTACATGTCTGCACGCTCCGGGAAAATTTCCAGGAATGTGTGCCCCACCAGATTCACCGCCAGGTTTTCCGGCAAACTTTTGGCAGCAAACCTTGCCATCTGCCCGGCTCTTTGGTTCAGGTATTCGCAGCGAAAATCGACGATATTTCCGGCCGGATTCTTCACCGATGAATAGATCACGAATCCGTCCGGGCTGCTTTGCATCGCGGCATCGAAGCGTTCCTTCACGGTATTTTCCGCGGCATAGGCGCTGGTGATGTTATCAATCAGCGGCCGGACACGCGAACGGATCATCACCAGTCCCAGCACGACCAGGATCACGATCAGCGGAAGCGCGTACATCAGTTCATTACGGATCGGTGCCAACACTTCGGACAGGTCCATGCGCAACACCAGGCCCAGGCCGGTATTCGCCACCGGGCCGTAAGCCGACAGCACATTGCGGCCGCGATAGTCGATCAGGTTGGCCACGCCGTTTTGTCCGGCCAGCGCGTAATGCATCGGAATCGGATTGCCCGCGAAAGTGTCCGGAACCACATATATCCCGGCTTGCTCGCGTTGCGGGAAGCACAGCAGTCGCTGCGCATCGAGACGCGCACACATCGGCATCGTGCCGGTCTGCCCGAAATGGTTGGACTCGCTCATCATGCCGTCCAGATGGGGAAGCGCCTGTTCAAACACCAGAAAGGCATCAGGGGGAACACTGCGGGCTGTGTCTGCCAGCGGAATTCGCACGCGCAGGATATAACCGTTGTCCCAGGCAAGCGCGGTATCGACGCCCTTATTGAGCCGCGCGAACAAAACCGTCTTGTCCACCATGCGGCCCGTGATCGCGATGTGCCGCCCGCCACTGTCCAGGCCGATGCCGGTGAATCCGTGGGTGAGCAGGGGTGCTGCAACGTGAGTCAACTCCGCTAGCGCCGGTCTGTTGCCGGGATTGCGGAGTACTGCGGTTGCGGCCTTGGTGAGCTCCGGTTCCAGGCCGGCCACCACCGCGCGCTGGAGTCGATTTTCCAGGTTGTTGTCCAGGTAGGCGACTCTTGCATCGAGGATTTGCGACAGGCTTGAAGAGGTCTCCTGGGTGACGGTGTTTTCGAGGTACGAAATCCCGACCAGGCCGGTGGTCGCTGCGGTTGCGGCCAGCACCAGCAAGGTGGTGCGATAGATTTGCGCGGATTTTTTCGCGATCGGGTCCACCACTGAACTGATCCGGCAGCGCAGGGTGAGGCACAGCAGGCCCAGTCCCAGCAGGAACATGCCGATGGCGGTATGAAAGGCCATCCATAACAGGCCTGTCCTGGTATACAGACCCTCGAAAACCAGCTGAAAATTGAGCCAGTAGCCGATCACGGTGACCAGTCCCACACCCAGCAATGCGCCGGCCATGATGCCGGAAAATATCCGGGCGTTGCGGCTGCCGGCCCGCCGGATGAACAGCATGCCGATGCCGAATGCAAGGAACCCGGCCGCGGTTAGCGGCGACATATGCCCGAATTGATCATCGTGTATACCCAGGCCGGGGAGCAGAAACTCGATGCCGAAAACATGCCCGGTGGCCAGCTCGACCATCCTCGCGCCGGCCAGCAGCAGCAACAACCAGACAAAAATTTTCTGCACGAGCGAAACGGTTCCGGTGGCGGCGCCCTTGCTTGCCAGCAAGGACAGGCCGCCCAGCATGAAGCACAGCGCGGTGGCGGGCACCATCGGTTTCCAGTGCGGGTAGATTTGTGTCAGCGCGGGCAAGCCGAATTCCCAGCCGAACATGACCACGCTTCCCAGCAGAAAAGTGAGCATGCCCGGGAGCGTTACCAGGTAATTCACTTTGGTCTTCTGCATAACAGCCATATCAACCTTGCTTAACGGGTCTGGAACGGGCAAGCTGGAATGACAATATCAGACAGGCACGGTACCCGCAAGGAACCATTATCGTGTCGGGCAGGACCCGTATCGTAAAGCAGAATACCCCCGGTACAGAGTCACGGGGTCGGATCTGCGATAATGGCCCGCAAACCGGAAACCATGAGGGGCAGGGACAGGAAACATGATCGTGACTTTGCTGATGATCGCCGGGATCCTGTTTCTGGCGCTACAACTCGAGGACAAATTCGGGATTCCATCGCCGCTCGGATTGATCGCGCTTTCATTCCTGGCCCATTTTGGCTTTCAGCAGGTGCCGGTGCTGACCGGGGATGCGGAACACTTTGCCACCCTGGTGGTTTTTCTGCTGCCGATACTGCTCATTTCGGATTCGCTGGAAATCAAGGTGGCAGACCTCAAGGAGCACGGCCTGAGTCTGCTTTACCTGGCGGTGGTGGCGGTGATCCTGTCGGTGCTGACGGCCCTGTTCATCTCAAGCTGGCTGTTCGCCGGTATCACCCTTTCTGCGGCGGCGGTCATCGTGTTGTTCGCGATGGTGCTGGCGACCGACCCGGTTTCCGTGGTCAGCATCTTCTCCAAATTCGAATTGCCGCATCGCCTGAAGATCCTTGCCGAGGGCGAAAGCCTGTTCAACGATGCCACCGCGCTGATCGTGTTTGTGTTCGTCGGGTTGTATGCGCTGGATGGAAGCGAGCTCACGGCGGGCTATGTGGCGGCGATCAGCGCCGAGGTGGTGTTCGGCTCGGTGGCCGTCGGGATCGTGACCGGCTATATCGGACTGGTCGTGATGAAGACCACGGAAAACCGCATCGCCGAAATGATGGTGCTGATCATCACCGGATACGGGGCCTTCTGGCTGTCCGAGCATTTCTTTGTACTGCTGAATATCATGGGCGAGCATTCTCACCTGCACCTGTCCGGCATCCTGTCCTGCATCTTCGCCACGATCACGGTTAATCACGTGATGACCGGTGCCATCGCGGAGGAAATCATCCAGATCGATCGCGATGAATCCGAACTGCAGTTCGAGGCCCGCACGCGCGACATGTCATCCGGCGTGATCGGGACTGTGCTGCATCGGGTCAAAGCCACCATCGCGGAACGCGACCGCCACCTGCGCACCAGGGAAGATGTGCAGTTGCTGGCGCTGGTCGCCAATACCATCTTGTTCGTGGCGATGGCGGAGATGATCGACCCGGAGCTGCTGTGGAAATACCGGGTCGAGATCCTGGTCATGTTCCTGGCAACCACGCTGATCCGCGGCGCGATGATGGGGCTGTTCGCGTGGTTGACCAACCGGACCGACAAGATGGCCGATATCGGTTTCCGCTGGTGGGGCGTGCTGACCTTTGCCGGCATCAAGGGAGGGTTGTCGATCGTGATGCTGACCATGATTCCCGCATCGTTCCAATACATCGAGATGTTCAAGGCGGTGGTGATCGGGGTCGTGGTGCTTTCCACGTTCACCTATTCGGGTGTGCTGCTGATCATCATCGGCACCAACAGGGAACGGTTCGTTAAGGAAAAGAACGCGGAGAGCGGCGGGATATTGTTGTCTCGCGATAAACAGCAATCAGGGGAGTGACATCATGCTAATGCGATTCAATGCGGTTTTGTGCCTGGTCTTGTGGCTGCTTTCGCCGGGCGTTTCCGTTGCGGCCGGGGAACATCAGGCCGCCACCGCCAAGGCGCATCCGGCTGCAAAAATTGCCGCGCACGAAGCAGGCACCGCGCAATCCGCACCGCAAGCGCTGGCGTCCCGCAACGGCTTCCCTGTGCTGTTCGCCGGCACCAAATTGCTGGATATTTCATCCAGCCTGACCGGTGAATTGACCCCCGGGCAGCGTGCCGAACTGATCCGGCACAACATCCAGAGTTTCGCCGACAGCAAAGCGGATCCAGCCGGGCTCAAGGTGATCACGCTGCCGGAAGGGTATGGCGTAGGAACGGACGACAGCATACTGATGGTGATCACCAAACCGGATGCGCAACCTTATGGCAAGTCCCCCGAAGAGCTTGCCCGGCAAATCCTTGGGGAACTCAAGACCGCACTGGTCACCTATCGCACCCGGCACACCTGGAAAACCTATGGCTTTGGGGCGGCGTACTCGTTCCTTGCCATAATCGCGCTATGGCTGGCACTCCGTGTGAACAACCGGGCGTTCATCTGGCTGGTCAAAAAAGTATCCACCCTGCACGATCACTGGAAAGGCGGGATACACTTCAAGGGTATCGAGCTGCTTTCCGCTTACCGCATCGAACGCGTCGTGCTGCTGCTGCTCAAATCGCTGCGCCTCTTCGTGATCCTGCTGTTCCTGTATTTCTTCCTGCCGCTGATACTCAGTTTTTTCCCCGAGACTCGCGAGTCGGGGTCCAGGTTGCTGGATTACCTGATCTCGCCGTTCGTTTCGATCTTCCATACCGTCATCAAATACGTTCCGAATTTTTTCTACATCTTCGTCATCACCGTTATCGCACGCTATGTTTTGAAGGCGATCTCCTACGTGTTCAAACTCATCGAACGGGGCGAGCTGGAATTTGAATGGTTCTACCAGGACTGGGCACGTCCCACTTACCAGATCATCCGTTTCCTGGTCATCGTGATTGCGCTGATCAGTGCCTATCCCTATATTCCCGGTTCCAGCTCGCAGGCCTTCCAGGGCGTCGGCCTGGTGCTGGGTGCGATCATTTCATTTGCTTCCTCATCCGCCATTTCCAATATCGTGGCGGGGGTCATCCTGACCTATACGCGTGCTTTCAGGCTGGGCGACCGGATCAAGGTGGGCGAGACCACCGGGGATGTGGTCGACAAGACGCTGCTGGTCACCCGGGTCGAGACCATCAAAAGCGAGATCGTGACCATACCCAATTCCCTGGTGATGAGTGCCCAGATCATCAACTTCAGCACCTCCGCGGATGAAAGCGATGGCGTGATTCTGCATACTTCGGTCACGATCGGTTATGACGTGCCATGGAAACAGGTGAGGGATTTGCTGGTCGAGGCGGCGCGGGACACCAAGAATATACTGGATAAACCCGAACCTTTCGTGCTGCAGACTTCGCTCGGCGATTTTTACGTCAGCTACGAGATCAATGCCTATACCAAGGAACCCAAGTACATGGCGTTCACCTATTCCGAGTTGCACAAGAATATCCTGGATAAATTCGATGCGGCCGGTGTCGAGATCATGTCGCCGCATTACTATGCGCTGCGCGACGGCAACGCGTCGGCTGTGCCCAGCGTGCTGAATGCGAAAGGCTATGCTGCACCGGCATTCAAGGTTGGCAAGGGAGCGGAATAAGCGCTCCCTTCACCAGTTCTGCCTATTCCGATACCAGTTCGCGCAGCACATACGGCAGGATACCGCCATGCCGGTAGTAGTCGACCTCGATCGGCGTGTCGATGCGCAGCAGCAGCGGTACCTGCTGCGTGCTCCCGTCGCGGCGTTTGATGGTCAGCGTCACATCCTGTTGCGGTTTCAGGTTGTCATCGACACCGCTGATGGCCAGGCTCTCGTCACCGGCCAGCTTCAGCGCTGCGACATCGGTGTCGCCCTTGAATTGCAGCGGCAGCACACCCATGCCGACCAGGTTGCTGCGGTGGATGCGCTCGTAGGATTTGGCGATCACCGCTTTCACGCCGAGCAGCTGGGTACCTTTGGCCGCCCAGTCGCGCGATGAACCGGTGCCATATTCCTCACCGGCGAAAATCACCGTGGGTATGCCCGCAGCGAGGTAATTCATCGCCGCTTCGTAGATCGGCATCTGCCTGCCCTGGTACAGCGTATAACCGCCTTCGATACGGCTGCCGTCTGCCTTGGCCGGCAGCATCATGTTCTTGATGCGCACATTGGCAAAGGTGCCGCGCATCATCACTTCGTGGTTGCCGCGCCGCGAGCCGTAGCTGTTGAAATCGGCTACCGCCACGCCGTGATCCTGCAGGTAGCTGCCGGCGGGCGAACTGGGCTTGATCGCGCCGGCGGGCGAGATGTGGTCGGTGGTGACCGAGTCGCCGAAGATGGCGAGGATGTGCGCGCCGGAAATCTCCGCGACCTTGCCGGGCTGCATTTCGAAGCCCTCGAAGAACGGCGGCTCGGCGATGTAGGTCGATTCCGGCCAGGTGTAGGCCTGTCCGGTCGGTGCGGCAATCTTCTTCCACAGCGGGGTGGCGTCGGCCAGTCCCGAGTACAGGCGGCGGAAGGTATCCGCGTTCATCGCAAGTTTCATCAGCGCCTGCACCTCGTCGTGCGTCGGCCAGATGTCGCCGATGTAGACGGCTTTGCCATTCTTGCCTTTGCCCAGCGGTTCGCTGCGGAAATCTTTCAGCATCGTGCCGGCGATCGCATAGGCCACCACCAGCGGCGGGCTGGCGAGGAAATTGGCGCGGATGTTGGCATGGATGCGCGCCTCGAAATTGCGGTTGCCCGACAGCACGGCCGCGCAAACCAGGTCGTTGTTGACGATGGTCTCCTCGATAGCCGGCGAGAGCGGGCCGGAATTGCCGATGCAGGTGGTGCAGCCGTAACCGGCGAGGTAGAAGCCGAGCTTCTCCAGATAAGGCAACAGCCCGGCCTTGGTCAGGTAATCGGTCACCACGCGCGAACCCGGCGCCAGCGAAGTCTTGATGTGCGGCTGGACCGTGAGTCCGAGTTCCACCGCCTTTTTGGCGAGCAGGCCTGCGGCGAGCAGCACGCCGGGGTTGGAGGTGTTGGTGCAGGAAGTGATCGCGGCGATCAGCACGTCTCCGGAACCGATCGCTATACCGTCCGAGGTCCTGAAGCGCTTGGCCAGGTCGGCGGGCTGCTTGGCGAAGCCGTTCTCCGCCACGGGTTTGGCGAACAGCGAAGTGAATGTCCCCTTGACCCGGTCGAGATCGATGCGGTCCTGCGGGCGCTTCGGTCCGGCCAGCGAGGGCATCACGCTGGCCAGATCGAGTTCGAGGCTCTGGCTGTAGTCGATGTCGCCCGCTTTGGGGATGCCGAACAGGCCCTGCGCCTTGAAGTAGGCAGCAAAGGCTTCGATCTCGTCTGCTGTTCGTCCGGTGCCCTCGAAGTAGTCCAGCGTTTTGTCGTCCACCGGGAAGAAGCCCATGGTCGCGCCGTATTCGGGTGCCATGTTGGCGATGGTGGCGCGGTCGGTGACGCCGAGCGACGCGGTGCCCGCGCCGAAGAACTCGACGAACTTGCCCACCACCTTGGCCTTGCGCAGCATCTCGGTGACGGTCAGCACCAGGTCGGTGGCGGTGCAGGCGGGATGGAGCTTGCCTTTCAGGTTCACGCCGACCACATCGGGCGTCAGCAGGAACACCGGCTGGCCGAGCATGCCGGCCTCGGCCTCGATGCCGCCGACGCCCCAGCCGACCACGCCGATGCCGTTGATCATCGTGGTGTGGCTGTCGGTGCCGACCAGCGTGTCCGGGTAATACACGCCGTCTTTCGACTGGTGCACGCCGCGCGCCAGATACTCGAGGTTTACCTGGTGCACGATGCCGATGCCGGGCGGCACCACCTTGAAGGTGTCGAATGCCTGCATGCCCCACTTCATGAACTGGTAGCGTTCCCGGTTGCGCTGGAATTCCAGCTGCATATTCTGCTCGAGCGCGTTCTTGTTGCCGTAATGGTCGACCTGCACCGAGTGGTCGACCACCAGATCCACCGGCACCAGCGGTTCGATGATCTTCGGGTTCTTGCCCATTTTGACAGCGGCATCGCGCATCGCGGCCAGGTCGGCGAGCAGCGGCACGCCGGTGAAATCCTGCAACACGATGCGCGCCACCACGAACGGGATCTCATCGGTTCGCGGGGCGTTTGGTTTCCAGTTCGCCAGCTGGCGCACATGCTGCTCGGTCACTTTCTTGCCGTCGCAGTTGCGCAGCACCGCTTCAAGCACGATGCGTATCGAGACCGGCAGGCGCGAGATCTTGCCGAGGCCGGCGGCTTCCAGTGCGGGCAACGAATACAGCATTCCTTGTTTCCCGCTGGCGAGCCCGAATGGCTGGCGGGAATTGAACAGATTGTGTGATGCGGTGCTGGGTGACATGGCGGGCTCCGAACTTTCGTGGGGTGTAATATCAATGATTATAAGGTTTTGAGATGCGGACGTCTTGCCCGCATTATAATTCCGCACAGGTCCATATTGTCTTGATTGTATGAACAGGCCGGATCAACCTAAATATCCTGCCGAAGCTGCCGATAGATCAATGGACGGAGGGAGGCAGCGGATGTCCCGGCACCTTGTATAACCGGTCGGATTTGTGCGTAGCATTATCCATGTTGGCAGCCAAAATTATTATATGAACAGCCAGCTATCGAAAGAAAATCCGCATCACCAGGGCAAGTCAGGGCTGGCTGCAATGCTTGCATCAGTTGCGCTGGCTTATTTTTCCATTGGCAAACTGGGCTTGGCGCTCCCTTACCTGGATAATCACATCACCCTGATCTGGCTGCCCTCCGGTATTGCGGTGGCCGCGCTGGTGCGCTGGGGATATATCTGCTGGCCGGGGATATTCTTGGGCGCCTTGGCCACAAATTATTCGATAGACGCCCACCCGCTGCTGGACAGTTGCATCGCGCTGGGCAATACCCTGGCCCCGTTGCTGGTCGCCCGGTTTCTGGACCGGATGCAGTTTCATCCTATTCTCGACCGCGCCCATGACATCCTGCTTCTGGTCATTGTCGCTGCAACCGGGATGCTGGTCAGTGCCGGCGGCGGAGTGGCCAGTCTGGTGCTATTCGGGATGTTGCCATTGCAGGATGCAACGACGGCTTTTTTCTCATGGTGGGCGGGCGATTTCATCGGCGTGTTGCTGGTCGCGCCGCTATTGCTCAATATCTCCGGCGATGCCCTAAAAAAACTCGGGGCACAGAAAATCGAATTTCTGGTCTGGCTGTCGATCATGCTCACCGCTGGCTGGGGCGTGTTTTTTCTGAACAATGATGCCAATGGCGACTCCCTGCCACTGGTATTCCTGTTGTTGCCGCTGGTCGTCTGGTCGGCCACGCGCTTCGGGATAATGGGCTCGTCGCTGGGCGTGCTGTTGCCGACCGTTATTGCCACAACCGCGACCAGTCTGGGACTGGGTCCGTTTCATAGCGCGGAAGTAAGGCAGAACCTGATCTTCCTGTGGCTGTATCTGGCAACGCTGGTGTTGATTAATCTGTTGGTTTCCGCCCTGCAGGCAGCGCGCAATCGCGCCGAGGAAGCACTCAGGCGGGACAGCGACTTTGGCAAAGAGCTGATCCAGTCGCTGCCGGGGATTTTTTACATGGTCGACAGTTCCGGGCACTTCCTGATGTGGAACAGGCAGTTTGAGGATGTTCTGCAATACAGCAATGAAGAAATTTCCCGCATTCATGCGCCCGAACTTTTTGAAGGTGAGGAACGCGGGCTGATCGAGGAAAATATCCGCCGGGTATTTACCCGCGGCGTTACGGTCGTCGAGGCGCAGCTGGTGGCAAAGAATGGCGTAAAGATGCCTTACTACTTTACCGGGCGGCGCATCGTGCACGAAGGCCAGCCGGTGCTGGTGGGCATGGGTGTGGATATTTCCGCTCGCAAGAATGCAGAACAGGCCATTCTGGAAGCCAAAGAGCGTATCGAGATCATTTTCAATACCAGCCCGTATCCGTCGCTTATCAGCCGCTTGACCGATGGTCATATTACCAATGTCAACGATGCATTCACCAAACTTACCGGTTACACAAAAGAGGATTTGATCGGCAGTTCAACCCTGAACATCAATTTCTGGGTTAATCCGGATGATCGTCAAAAGTACGTTGATAAACTCAAAAGCAACGGTTTTTGTGAAAATTTTGAAACGCAGTTCCGCAGAAACGATGGCAGCATATTCACGTGCAGTGTAACGGCCGGGATAGCCAGAATACAGGGTGTTCAGCATATCATCGGCAGTGCGCGCGATATTACTGATGACCAGCGAATCCAGCTGGAAAAGGAAACGCTGCTGAGACGCTATCAGACCCTGATGAAAACCGCGTTCGACGGCATCTGCATAATGGATTTGCAGGGCAACATGGTGGAGGCCAATAACGCTTTTTGCGACATGCTGGGGTATACCCAGGAGGAAATCAGCCGCCTGAATATTGCCGATTGGGACGTGAAGTGGTCGAAACAGGAACTGTTGCAGCGGAGCAGGGATTTTGTCGGTAAAAGCGATCGGTTCGAGACCGTACACCGCCGCAAGGATGGCACACTGATCGATGTCGAAGTGAGCACCACCGGTGTAGAAATGGGTGAGGACAGGTTCTACTTTGCGTCCAGCCGTGACATCACCGAGCGCAAGCTTGCCGAACGGAAGAACGGTGTGTTGCTAATGCGCCACCAGGCATTGATGAAATCGGCACTGGAGGGTATTCATATCATGGACATGAGCGGCAATGTCGTGGAGGCCAATGATACTTTCAGCCGGATGCTGGGTTACACCCGTGAAGAAGCGGTCAAACTTAACGTGGCCGACTGGGATGCGCAATGGTCCAGGGAAGAATTGATGGAGCGCTTTAAAAGCTTGATTCGTGTCGACGGTGCACTGTTCGAGACCCGGCACCGGCGCAAGGACGGCAGCGTGATCGATGTCGAGGTAAGCACGACCGGTGCCGAGATCGACGGAAAGTTTTATCTGTATGCATCCAGCCGCGACATTACCCAGCGCAAGACGATCGAAGAGGGGCAGCGCATCGCCGCAGTGACCTTCGACACCCAGGAAGCGATCATGATCACGACGCCGGATGGGGAAATCCTGCGCGTCAACCAGGCCTTTTCGGATATCACCGGCTACAGCAAGGAAGATGTCATCGGGCAGAACCCGCGCATATTACAGTCCGGCCGGCACGATGCCGCTTTCTACCGGGCCATGTGGTCTGCTTTGCACGCTACCGGCAAGTGGTCCGGCGAGGTCTGGGACAAGCGCAGGGATGGCACTATCTACCCCAAGACAATGACCCTTACGGCCGTTTACGATAACAACCATACCCTGACTCACTACGTCGCGGTGTTCCGCGACATCAGCAGCCACAAGAAGTCGGAACAGGAGATCCATCAGCTGGCCTTTTACGATCCCCTGACAGCGCTGCCGAACCGGCGCCTGTTGATGGATCGTCTGCAGCAGGGACTGGCCGCCAGTGCCCGGAATGGCCGTTACGGGGCGCTGTTGTTTCTGGATCTGGATCACTTCAAGACCATCAATGACACACGCGGCCATGCCACGGGTGACCTGTTGCTGATCGAGGCGGCACGCCGCTTGCAGATGTGCGTGCGCGAGGGCGACAGTGTGGCCCGTCTGGGCGGCGATGAATTCGTGGTGCTGCTGGAAGGGCTGAACAGCGAAGTGAATGAAGCCGCCGGCCAAACCGAGATGGTTGGGGACAAGATCCTGCATGAGTTGGGCAAACCCTATGTGCTGGATGATTTTGAGTGCCATTTGACCGTCAGCATCGGCATCAGCCTGTTCTTCAATCACGAGGAAAATGCGGAAAGCCTGCTCCAGCACGCCGATGTCGCGATGTATCAGGCCAAGTCGGCCGGGCGCAACGCCGTTCGTTTCTTCGATCCGCAAATGCAGGCGTCGCTGGATGCGCGTGCCGCCTTGGAAGCGGATATGCGTCATGCACTCGACAAACAGCAATTCTGCCTGCATTACCAGGTCCAGGTCGACACCCTGCAGCGGGCGATCGGTGCCGAGGTTCTGCTACGCTGGAATCATCCCCAGTACAGCCTGATTTCCCCGGTGCAATTCATTCCGCTGGCCGAGGAATCCGGATTGATCGTGCCGATTGGTTTGTGGGTGTTGCAAACGGCCTGCGCACAGCTCAGGGACTGGCAGGGTCGGGCCCTGACACGCGACCTGACGCTGGCGGTGAACGTCAGCGCCAGGCAGTTCCGCCAGAGCGATTTTGTCGTTCAGGTACAGCGCGCGTTGCAGCAGAGCGGCGCGAAACCTTCCCTGCTCAAGCTTGAGTTGACCGAAAGTGTCGTGCTGGAAAACGTCGAGGACACCATTGCCAAGATGCGCGAGCTGAAACTGCTCGGGGTGAGTTTCTCGATGGACGACTTTGGCACCGGATACTCCTCCTTGCAGTATCTCAAGCGTTTGCCGCTGGGCCAGATCAAGATTGACCAGTCTTTTGTGCGTGACATCACCACCGATCCCAACGATGCCGCGATTGTGCAGACCGTCATCGCGATGACCGAGGCACTGGGTTTGAATGTGATTGCCGAGGGCGTGGAGACCGCCGAGCAATTTGAGTTTCTCGATCTGCGCGGTTGCCATGCTTTTCAGGGATATTTGTTCAGCAGGCCTGTGCCGATAGAACAATTCGAGGCTTTGCTGGCGGGGAAATAAAATTCATCAAGACACAGCAGCGCGCTGCCGTAAGCCGCCTCGCCATGGGCTGCGGTGCCGACCGGCACACCGAGCAGCCTTTCCCGCATTATTCTCCATGTGTCATTCTTCGCGCCGCCGCCGCCGGTTACAACGCGCCTGAGTGGCGGCGCACCCAGTCCGGCAAGCCTGGCATAGCCCGCCGCCTCGATACGCGCCAGGCCCTGCAGCAAGCCATGCAGAAATTCCACATCACTACCCGGGCGCGGCTCCAGCCGCGGCGCAAGCCGCGCATCGTTGACCGGGAAACGTTCGCCGGGTTTGGCGAGCGGGTAGTAATCCAGCGGAGAATTTTTTAACGGGTCGATACGCATGCTCAGTGCGGCAAGCTGCGCATCATCAAAGTAGCGGCGCAGCACGCCTGCGCCGGCATTCGATGCGCCGCCCGCCAGCCACAGGTCGCCGTAGCGATGACTGTATACGCCGTATTCGGGCGCCTCGATGCGCTGCGCCGAAAGCTGCTTGACGACCAGCGTGGAGCCCAGCGAGGTCACGCCGACGCCGGTTTCATCGACACCCGTGGCGATGAAAGCCGCCGTGCTGTCGGTGGTTCCGGCGTGAATGGAGCAATGCGGATGGATGCCGAAATGTGCGGCGATGTCCGGCTGTATCGGCCCGATCACGTCGCCGGGTGCCCGTACCCGCGGCAACAGATGGCTGTGCGGCAGCGCCATTACCCAATCCGGCCAGCACAATCTTTCGACGTCGTAGCCGGTCTTCAGTGCATTGTGATAATCGCTGCTGCCCGGCTGTCCGCTGAGCAGCGCGGTGAGCCAGTCGGCCTGGTGCAAAAAATACGCGGCATGTTGGATATCGTCCTGTTGTGCCAGCCAGAGAAACCTGGCCAGCCCCGATGTGGCGCTGCTGGCGGTATGTCCGTGCGGTGCGATGGACTTGAGTTGTTCGGACTGCCGATGCGCGCGGTCGTCGTGGTAGAGCAGGGCGGGAGAACAGGGTTGCAGCGCCTCATCGCACAGCAGCACCGTGCCCGAGGTGCCGTCCAGCGCAATGCCTTGCAGCCCGGCCGCGATATCTTTGGGTAGTGCACCGAGCAACGCGTGCAGTGCGTTGCGCCAGTCGGACGGAGCTTGCCTGGCAGGATCAAGATAGGTGACGTGATGTTGCCAGGCGATGGACTGATCATCGCCGATGACGCAGGCGCGCGCGCCGGAAGTGCCGAAATCCAGTCCCAGATACATCATATTCGCAGCATCGTGGAACCATCAGCCCCGCGTGTTCGACGACGTATCGAACCGGCTCAATTCGATGTGCGGCGCAGGTTGCCAGCCCGGCTTGCGCTGTTCCGCGACCACGTTGGTGAAGATGCCGCCGCGCACATAGAACTTTGCGGTCAGGCGCATGAAGCGCGGCTGGAGGGCGGCGATCAGGTCGTCCAGGATGCGGTTGGTGACGTCCTCGTGGAAATGCCCCTCGTTGCGGAATGACCAGATATACAGCTTGAGGCTTTTCAGTTCGACGCATTTCTCGTCCGCGATGTAATCCAGCACCAGTGTGGCAAAGTCGGGCTGGCCGGTTTTGGGACACAGGCAGGTGAATTCGGGGATCTCCAT
>DATKVR010000155.1:0-3901 GCA_035529955.1 Gallionella sp. | reverse complement strand
CATTCGGGTAAAACGGTGCGCCAACAACAGGCAACATAACCATGAACAGTACCGGAATTATCTTGTTAATCATCACGATTCTCCTTTAGGAATATTACTCCCCCGAAAAAAATATTACTCTTATGAACCAATCAAGTCAATAAACCTAAGTATCGGTAATAAATGAATTATTTTGTCATCTATTAATGGAAATTTTTTGGAACTTCGACCGTAGCACAGAGCACGGCATAGTGTGCAAAATGCAAGGCGCCCGGTGTTCCGAGTGCGGTCACGGAATCTGCCAAAGCAATGCGAATTTGACCCCATGCAATCTGTTTTCTGAATTGCTCCCCTGCAACACTCCACTAATCTTGCGCAGCGCCTCTCGTGTAATCCGCATGCGGGTGCAGTACACTTCGGTCTGCTGCCGATATGCCCGAAGCGAAGTGTTGTCAAAAATACATCCATGAGGAGAATCGAAATGTCGCAAACCAAGTTTCTGCTGGATGAGTCGGAGATTCCGACACATTGGTACAACGTAGTCGCCGACATGCCCAATCCGCCCACCCCGCCGCTGGGGCCGGACGGCAAACCTATCGGTCCCGAAGCGCTGGCGGCCATTTTCCCGATGAGCCTGATCGAGCAGGAGGTCTCCGCGGAACGCTGGATTGCCATCCCGGAACCGGTGCGCGAAGCACTGAACTTGTACCGCCCCTCGCCGCTGATCCGCGCGCATCGCCTGGAAGCCGCGCTCGGCACGCCGGCCAGGATCTACTACAAGAACGAAAGTGTCTCCCCGGCCGGTTCGCACAAGGTGAACACCGCCATTCCCCAGGCGTATTACAACCAGCAGGCGGGCATCACACGCATCGCCACCGAGACGGGCGCCGGACAATGGGGCTCCGCGATGTCTTATGCCGGGCAGGTATTCGGATTGGAAGTGCGTATCTTTATGGTGCGGGTAAGCTATGACCAGAAGCCGTTCCGCCGTTCGATGATGGAAACCTGGGGCGGACAGGTGTTCGCCAGCCCGAGCATGGAAACGAATACCGGTCGCGCCATTCTGGCAAAAGACCCGGACAACAAGGGTTCGCTGGGCATGGCCATTTCCGAGGCGGTGGAGGAAGCCGCTTCGCGCCCGGACACCAACTACGCGCTGGGTTCGGTGCTCAACCATGTGCTGCTGCACCAGACCATCATCGGCCTGGAAGCCAAAAAACAATTCGCGAAAGCGGGCGATTATCCGGACATGGTGTTCGCGCCGTGCGGCGGCGGCTCCAATTTTGGCGGCGTGGCATTTCCGTTCTTTGCCGACAAGGCCGCCGGCAAGAACGTGCGCCTGGTGGCAGTGGAACCGACCTCGTGCCCCACGCTGACCAAAGGCACTTACGCCTACGATTTCGGCGATACCGCCGGACTCACCCCGCTGATGAAAATGTACACGCTGGGCCACGACTTCATGCCGCCCGGGATCCATGCGGGCGGCCTGCGCTATCACGGCGACTCCCCGCTGGTATCGCAACTCTATAACGAAGGCTTGATCGAGGCGGTGGCCGTTCCGCAGCTGGCCACGTTCGAAGCCGGCGTGACGTTTGCGCGCGCCGAGGGCATCATCCCCGCGCCGGAATCCAACCACGCCATCCGCGCCTGTATCGACGAGGCGCTGCGCTGCAAACAGACCGGGGAGAAGAAGACGCTGTTCTTCAACCTGTCCGGTCACGGCCACTTTGACATGGCCTCGTACGACCGGTATTTCGCCGGTCAACTGGAAGACTTCAGTTATCCGGAAGAAGCGATCCGGGCTTCGTTGGCACACCTGCCGCGGATTGCCTGAGGCCGATCACGGCTAAGCAAAGTGGCGGGTCCCGGTATTTTCGTTTGAAAAAATTTCGCACCCGGCACCTACGCCTTTATTGCAGCCCTGCTGACCGCATTTAAATAAACCGCCACCAATCCCGCCACCAGCCACAGGCTGACGATTGCTGCGATCCAGAATCCGGGTGCGCCGAGCGCGGGGACAATCGTGTTGGTCAGCCCGAGCAGCACGCCGCCGCCCAGGCCCAATCCCCACAGCAGCGTGCCATAGATCAGCATCGGTATCACCGAGCGCTTGTAGCCGCGCAGCGCATTCACCGTCACGGCCTGCAGCGCATCGCCCAGGTGATACAGGGCGACCAGCATGATCAGCGGCGTCGCGACCTGCCGGACATGCGGATCGGTGGTATACAGCGCGGCGATGTGCGGCGCGCCGAACCAGAAGATTGCGCTGAGCACCACCGCGATCGCCATGCCGAGGCGGATGCCCGCCCAGCAGGTATGGCGGGCGCGCTCGGGCTGCCCGGCACCGACAGCCTGACCCACCAGTATCGAGGTTGCATTGCCGAGCGACAACGGAACCATGAACGCCACTGCCGCCAGGTTGGCCGCAATCTGGTGCGCGCCCGAAACCACCGGACCAAGGCGCGCGATGAACAGCGCCATCAGGGTGAACGCGGTCACATCCGCGACAAACGTCATCCCGATCGGGATGCCGAGGCGCAGGAAATCCCATATCACCCTGAAATCCGGCGCCGCAATTCGCCTGCGCAACCGGAACTGCACATAGTCGGGATGGCGCAGGCACCAGCTCCAGGCCAGCGCCGCAATCAGCCAGGCATCCACCGACGTGGCGACTGCGCAGCCCGGCCCGCCGAGTTCGGGCGCCCCCAGCAGGCCAAACATGAACACCGCGTTCAGCGGGATCTTGATCGCCAGCGACAGCAGGTTGAACAACATCACCGGGCGCGGACGGGCGATGCCGGTGGCCAGCCCGAAGAAAATCCGCAGCGCAAAAACGGCAGGCACGCCCCAGGCCGATGCGGCGAGATAGGCGCGCACTTTCATTTCAACGATGGGCTGCAAGTGCGAGATCGAGATGATCGGCCCCGGGAAGCGCAGCAGCAGGATCGCCGCCAGTGCCAGCACCAGCGATACCCATACGCTCTGGTGGATCTCCCGCCCGACCTCGGCACCCCGGCCCGCGCCGTATAGCTGGGCGATGATCGGCGGCAGCGCGAGCAACACGCTGATCAGCGACATCAGCACCGTGGCCATGATCGAAGCGGCGATGCCCACCGAGGCAAGGTCGATGGCCGACAGCCGCCCGGCCATCGCGGTGTCGATCACGGCATTGGCCATCAAGGCAAGCTGCGCGACCAGAACCGGCCAGGCCAGATGAATGAGTTGCGAGGTGGAGGAAGTCGAACGATCCATATCAGCATTCTACGGGAATGCTGATAGGTAATTTGGTCGTGGTCCCAATCTGCATCAGCGGGGTTAAGGCCGGCCAGGCCATGGTTGCGCGCTTTTCCAGACGCGTCCGAATCCGGGTTCTTCCGCGAACAGAATCAGGCAATTACAGCAATTATCCGCACACTTTCCCCGGCTAGTGTGTAAAATCCACGCCCCCCCACCGGAGGCACGAATTGGAAAATCTGTACAACATCCTGGGCGTTGCGCCGACCGCGACGACCGAGGAGATCAAGAAGGCATATCGCTCGCTTGCGATGCGCCATCACCCGGACAGGAGCACGCATGCCGGTGCCGAGATCCGTTTCAATGCGATCAAGACCGCGTATGAGTTGCTTTCCGATCCCCGGAAGCGGGCCGAATATAACCAGAGCCTGAACAATCGCATCATTATCGATCCGGATAATGAGGTGCGCGCATTGTGGCATTCACTGTTCGATCGTTGCGGCATTGTTGTCCCGCACGACGACCCTTCACCACTTTAAATACCCGGGCACACCAATCAATCCGCCATGAATAAACCAATCAGCAAAAACATCCATCACGAATTCGCCTACCAGTCGCGCGAACTTGGCGCGCAGATCGAAGATACCCTGGGCGAGCCGCCCGACCGGAAAAATTATGCGCGGGTCAT
>DATKVR010000154.1:0-3004 GCA_035529955.1 Gallionella sp. | reverse complement strand
GCGGTGTGGCGCTGGTATTTCACAACATGTTCGTGGACGATTTGATGTCCGATGTGCTGAAGCTGCTGACTTATCTGTCGGTTTCGATGATGCTGGTCTATTCGCGCCAATATCTCACTGTGCGCGACCTGTTCAGCGGTGAATTCATGGTGCTGACCCTGTTTGCCACACTCGGCATGATGGTGATGATCTCCGCCAATACTTTCATCACCATGTATCTCGGTTTGGAACTGCTTTCCCTGAGTCTGTACGCAGTTGTTGCACTGCAACGGGATTCCGCCATTGCCACCGAAGCCGCGATGAAATACTTCATCCTCGGAGCGCTGGCTTCGGGCCTGTTGCTGTATGGCATGTCCATGCTGTACGGGGCGACCGGATCGCTGGAAATTGGCGAGGTGTCCAAATCGATTCAATCCGGCGCGGCGAACAAGACGCTGCTGGTATTCGGGCTGGTGTTTGTGGTGTCCGGACTGTCCTTCAAGCTCGGTGTGGTGCCTTTCCATATGTGGTTGCCCGACGTGTATCACGGCGCACCGACCGCAATGACCATGCTGATCGGGTCAGCTCCAAAACTGGCAGCATTTGCGTTTGTGTCGCGCCTTCTGGTGTCGGGTCTGCAACCGTTGGAACAGCACTGGTCCGGTATGCTGATCATTCTTGCAGTTGCCTCGATGGCGCTCGGCAATATCACCGCAATCGCGCAAACCAACCTGAAGCGCATGTTCGCCTATTCAACCATCGCGCATATGGGCTTTCTGTTGCTGGGATTCATCAGCGGTGACATAGAAGGCTACGGCTCATCCATGTTCTACGCGGTTGTCTATGTGCTGATGACGCTGGGCTCGTTCGGTATGATCATGATGCTGTCCAGGGTCGGGTTCGAGGCTGACAACCTGAGTGATTTCAAAGGGCTCAACCAGCGCAGCCCCTGGCTTGCCTTCCTGATGCTGCTGCTGATGTTCTCCATGGCAGGGGTGCCGCCGACGGTGGGCTTTTACGCGAAATTCTCGGTGCTGAACGCCGTTGTTCAATCCGGACACGTCTGGTTGGCGGTTGCGGCGGTACTCTTTTCCCTGATCGGTGCGTTCTACTATTTGCGTATCGTCAAACTGATGTATTTCGATGCCCCGGAAAGCCACGAACCGATTATCTACGGCCAGGATACCACGCTGCTGATCAGCCTGAACGGCCTGGGTCTGTTGTTGCTCGGTCTGCTGCCCGGTACGCTGATGTCGGTTTGTGCGGTGTCCGTCCAGCAATCCCTGTTGCTCCATTAGGTTAAAATCCAGATTTCATCCCAACTGCTGCGTTTCGGGAAAAATTTCTTGCTTGCATATACCGCATATGCGGCGCGGCGAAATTATCCCCCGCGCCTTGCATTTGGGCGAACTCTGAATTTTAGAGGAACCTTGAACCTTTAGGGGCGTAATGCCCCATACTAGATTTTGATAGCAGGGCGTTTTACGGTATCATCGCGCCCCATGACCAAGTACATATTTATTACCGGCGGCGTTGTCTCTTCTTTGGGAAAAGGCATCGCCGCCGCTTCGCTTGCAGCTATCCTTGAATCGCGCGGACTCAAGGTAACGATGCTCAAGCTCGACCCCTACATCAACGTCGATCCCGGCACCATGAGTCCGTTCCAGCACGGTGAGGTCTTCGTGACCGAAGATGGCGCGGAAACCGATCTGGATCTGGGCCACTACGAACGCTTCATTTCCGCCAAGATGCGCAAGGCCAACAACTTCACCACCGGCCAGATATACGACAGCGTGATCCGCAAGGAGCGGCGCGGCGAATATCTCGGCAAGACCGTTCAGGTGATCCCGCATATCACCAACGAAATCCAGGAGTTCATCGAGCGCGGTGCAGCCGCCTCGCATGATGGCAATGTCGATGTGGCGATCATCGAAATCGGCGGTACGGTCGGCGATATCGAGTCACTCCCTTTCCTTGAGGCCGCACGGCAGATGGGTTTGCGCATGGGCCGCAACCAGGTCGCTTACGTGCATCTCACCCTGGTGCCTTACATTGCCACTGCCGGCGAACTGAAGACCAAACCGACCCAGCACAGCGTGCAGAAATTGCGCGAAATCGGTATTTTCCCGACCGCGTTGATTTGCCGTGCCGACCGCGAAATCCCCGATGACGAGCGCGCCAAGATTTCGCTGTTTGCCAATGTGCGCGAAGAAGCGGTGATCTCGATGTGGGATGTGGACAGCATCTACAAGGTGCCGCAAATGCTCAACCAGCAAGGTCTGGATCGCATCGTCTGCGAGGAATTGAAAATGGATCTGCCGCCCGCCGATCTGTCGGTATGGGAAAAACTGGTGAAGTCACAGGAAAATCCGCAGCATCGGATCACCATCGGCATGGTCGGGAAATATGTCGACCTGACCGAATCGTACAAGTCGCTGATCGAGGCATTGCGGCATGCCGGGATACACACCGCCACCCAGGTGAAAATCGAATATATCGATTCCGAAGCGCTGGAAACCACGGGTATGAAAGGCCTGGCGCATCTCGATGCGATACTGGTTCCGGGCGGTTTCGGCGTGCGCGGCACGGAAGGCAAGATTGCCGCGATCCGCTTTGCCCGCGAAAACAAGATTCCCTATCTGGGTATCTGTCTCGGCATGCAGCTGGCGGTGATCGAGTTTGCCCGCCATGTGGCGGGCATGGCCGATGCGAACAGCACCGAATTCAATCCGGCCACCGAACATCCGGTGGTCGCGCTGATCATCGAATGGCTGGATCGCGATGGCAAGGTCGAGACACGCCACGTCGATTCGGATCTGGGCGGAACCATGCGCCTCGGCTCACAGCGTTGCCCGATCAAACCGGGCACCATGGCGCAAAGCATTTACGGCGATGAAGTCAATGAACGCCATCGCCATCGCTATGAAGTCAATAACCATTATGTGCCGGAACTTGAAAAATTCGGGCTGATCATTTCGGCCCGCACACCCAGCGAAGATTTGCCGGAGATTATGGAATTGCCCAA
>DATKVR010000153.1:0-7006 GCA_035529955.1 Gallionella sp. | reverse complement strand
GGCTTCACGAAGATACCGGCGATGCGCGAGCTCGGAAAAATCTGGGATGCGCATCCGCAGCGCGCGCGCCATCTGGCGCAGCAGGCCGGCTATGTGCTGGCCGCGGAGCTGCGCGCCTGCGGCGTGGACTTCAGTTTCACGCCGGTGCTGGACGTGGATTACGGGCAGAGCAGCGTGATCGGCGACCGCGCGTTCCACAGCGATCCGCAGGCGATCGCCGAACTGGCGCACAGCCTGCTGATCGGATTGAAGCAGGGCGGGATGCATACCGTCGGCAAGCATTTCCCCGGCCACGGTTACGTGCGTGCCGATTCGCATCTGGCGATCCCGGTGGACGAGCGCGAATTCGTCGATATCGAGCTGTGCGACCTGGTCCCGTTCCGCCGCATGGTGGATTGCGGCCTGGCTGCGGTGATGCCGGCCCATGTGATCTATCCCCGGGTGGACAGCCGCCCGGCAGGATTCTCGCCATTCTGGTTGAAACAAATCCTCCGTGAACGACTGGGCTTTGAAGGTTGCATCTTCAGCGATGACCTGAGCATGGAGGGGGCAACCGTCGCGGGCGGCATCGTGCAGCGCGCCAAGGCGGCGCTGAATGCCGGCTGCGACATGGTGCTGGTGTGCAACCGCCCGGAATCGGCGGACGAATTGCTGCGCGGGCTGAACTGGGAAATGCCCGCCGCAAGCCGCGCCCGGCTCGCGCAGATGCGCGGCAGGCCCCGACCGGAATCGCTGCCCCGGCTGCATGAGCAACCGCAATTTCTCAAAGCGCTGGACGAAGTTGCCGCGATCGGCATGAGCAATCCGGAACTACCGCTTGTTTAACCGGTCTGGTGTCGGGGGATTACTATGTATGACCTGCCGGGCGTGAGATAATCCGCGCCATGTTTCGAATAATCGTTATGGTTCTCCTATGAGCGAATTACAGAAGGCCCTGCTGATCATCGGTATTGGCGTGATCATTGCGGTGTATGTCTATGGCTGGTGGCAGCAAAGGCGATATCGGCGCAAATTCAGCACGGCATTCGCGTCGAACCATACGGATGCACTGTACCAGCCTGGCGTTGCCGGACAGGATGACGGGGAGTGGCCAACTTTGGCCGCGCAACAGGTTGATGCTGCGGCTGACGTAACGATCGACGCGGATGCCGGAATTGCCGGCGTTACGGAGGCGTTAACCGCTCCCAGTCTGCTGGACGATTCCTGCGCTTTGCTGAACGCGCGCAGCGACTTCATCATCGAATTGCGCCTGTCCGAGCCCAGCCATGCGGCGGTGCTGGACGGCTTGTGGCAGCGCAAGTTTGATTTTCGCAAGCCGGTGCAGGTGTGCGGCTTGACGTTCAACACCAAGAAATGGGAACGCGTGATCGCCGAGAGCACGGTGCTCTATGTGAGCTTCCGCATCGCGCTGCAACTGGTCGACCGGGCCGGCGCGATCAGCGAAACGAAGCTGGCGGATTTCAGCGACCTGGTGCTCGGGGTCGCGGGAAATATCAAGGCCGATACCACGGTGCCGGACATCCGTGAAACTTATCGCCATGCGGTCGAAATGGACGCGTTCTGCGCCGAGGTGGACCAGATGGTCGGGGTCAACCTGGTACCGCCGGGCGGGCGCCTGCTGCGCGGCGGGAAGATCGCGCAGGCGGCCAATTTGCTCGGCATGACGCTCGAAGCGGATGGCGCGTTTCACCTGCAGGATGCGCAGGGGTATACCCTGTTCAGCCTGATCAACCGGGACAACAAACCGTTTCAGCATCTCACGCTGGAAACGTCCAGCACGCCGGGCGTCACCCTGTTGCTGGACGTGCCGCGCGTGGAAAATCCCGGCCCGAATTTCGACCGGATGATGCAGGTCGCCCGCAACCTGGGCAAGGAATTGCAGGCCAATATGGTGGACGACCACGGCGTCGCGCTCAACGAAAAGGGTCTGGCGGTGATCCGCGAGCGCATTAACGATGTCGAATTGAAAATGTGCACGAAGGGCATGACACCGGGCAGTTCCCAGGCACGCAGGCTGTTTTCCTGATGACGAATCAGGAAGTCATCCGCCGCGTCGACAAGTTGCGCGGGCTGATCAGCGATTACGACTACCGCTATTACGTGCTGGATGCCCCGGTCGTTCCCGATGCGGAATACGACCGGCTGTTCCGTGAACTTCAGGAACTCGAAACCCGCTATCCCGAACTGGCCACGCCCGATTCCCCGACCCGGCGCGTCGGCGGTGCGGTGCTCGATGCATTTGCGCCGGTGCGCCACGCCGTCGCGATGCTGTCGATCCGTACCGAGACCGATATCAGCGACGCAGGCGCGATCGCGTTCGATGCGCGGGTGCGTCGAGAACTGAAGCTGGGCGAAACCGATCCTGGTGTCGAGTATGGCTGCGAGCTGAAATTCGACGGTCTGGCGATCAACCTGCGCTACGAGCACGGCGTGCTGGTGCAGGCCGCGACGCGTGGCGACGGCGAAACCGGCGAGGACGTGACCCAGAATGTGCGCACCATCCATTGCATTCCGCTGCACCTGCGCGGCTGCGATGCCGAGGTACTGGAAGTGCGCGGCGAGGTCTACATGTCGCGCCGCGACTTCGAGCGCTACAACGAAAAACAGCGCGCGCATGGTTTGCCCACGCTGGTCAATCCGCGCAACGGCGCGGCGGGCAGCATACGCCAGCTCGACCCGGCGCTCGCCGCGCGCCGACCGCTGTCATTCTTCGCGTACGGCCTGGGCGAAGTGCGCGGCTGGGAATTGCCCGCGACGCACAGCGCGCTGCTGGATGCACTGGACAAGATGGGTGTGCCGGTCAGCGCGGAACGGGCGGTGGTGCACGGCGCGCAGGGACTGGTGAAATTCCACCAGCGCATCGCGGCAAAGCGCGACAGCCTGCTGTTCGATATCGACGGCGTGGTGTACAAGGTCAACAGCATCGCGCTGCAGCAGAAACTCGGTTTCGTCACGCGCGAGCCGCGCTGGGCCTGCGCGCACAAATTCCCGGCCGAGGAGCAGATGACTGTGGTGCACGACATCGATATCCAGGTCGGGCGCACCGGCAAGCTGACACCGGTCGCGAAGCTTGAGCCGGTGTTTGTCGGCGGCACCACGGTTTCCAACGCGACTTTGCACAACGAGGACGAGACGCGGCGCAAGGACGTGCGCATCGGCGATACCGTGATCGTGCGCCGCGCCGGCGACGTGATTCCGGAAGTGGTCGGCGTGGTGCTCGACCGCCGGCCGGCAAATGCGGGCAAGCCGTTCGATCTGTTTCAGCTGCTGCATGGCCACTGCCCGGTGTGCGGCAGCGCGATCGTGCGCGAGGAGGGTGAGGCGGACTGGCGCTGCACTGGCGGCCTGTTCTGCCCGGCGCAGCGCAAGCAGGCGCTGCTGCATTTTGCCGGACGACGCGCGCTGGATATCGAGGGGCTGGGCGACAAGCTGGTCGAACAACTGGTGGATGGCGGCGTTGTCAGCACGCCGGCCGATCTGTACGACAGGCACAAATTGAATTTGCAGAAGCTGGCCGGGCTGGAACGGATGGGCGAGAAGTCGGCCGGCAACCTGGTCGATGCGATCGAACACAGCAAGCAGACCACGCTGGCGCGCTTTGTCTACGCACTGGGCATACGCAACGTCGGCGAGGCGACCGCGAAGGACCTCGCGCGCCATTTCGGCACGCTGGAGAAGCTGATGCACGCCGATGAAACGAAGTTGCAGCAGGTGCCGGATGTCGGGCCGGTGATCGCGCAAAGCATCGTTGCGTTCTTCGCGGAAAAGCACAACGTCGATGTGATCAGGGATTTGCTGCGCGGCGGCGTCACGCCGCAGGAAAGCGCGGGCATGCCGGTCGAAACGCTACCGCTGGCTGGCCGGACTTTTGTGCTTACTGGTACACTCGGCATCGCCCGCGAGGAAGCGAAGGAAAAGCTCGAAGCGCTGGGCGCGAAAGTGACAGGCAGCGTATCGAAGAAGACCGATTATGTGGTGGCAGGCAGCGAAGCGGGCAGCAAGCTGGACAAGGCGCGGGAGCTGGGCGTCGCGGTGCTGGATGAACAACAATTTTTGGCGCTGTTGGAGGCAAGTCGACAGCGCTAGTGAGAAATGTTTTTTCTTTGTAGGAGCGGGCCATGCCCGCGAATAAAATGACAATCGCGGGCATGGCCCGCTCCTACAGGTTTCAGTTTTGGTTAATCCAGTATCAGGGGGATTTGTAGTGAAGAAAATAACGAAAGCGGTTTTTCCGGTCGCCGGCATGGGCAGCCGTTTCCTGCCGGCTACCAAGGTCAGTCCCAAGGAGATGATGCCCATCGTGGACAAGCCGCTGATCCAGTATGCGGTGGAAGAGGCGGTCGCGGCGGGCATCACCGACATGGTGTTCATCACCGGACGCAACAAGCGCGCGATCGAGGATCATTTCGACAAGGCCTATGAACTGGAAGCCGAGCTGGAAATGCGCGGCAAGCATGAGCTGCTGCGCATTGTGCGCGAGGTGACGCCCGCGCAAATCAACTGCATCTATATCCGCCAGGTTGAGCCTCTTGGACTGGGCCACGCGGTGCTGTGCGCCAGGCCGGTGGTACAGGACGAGCCGTTTGCGGTGTTGCTGGCGGATGACCTGATCGATGGCGAACCGCCGGTCATCAGGCAGATGGTGGATGCGTTCAATCAATACCAGTGCTCGATCCTGGGTGTGCAGGATGTGCCGCGCGAACAAACCCGCCAATACGGTATCGTCAGCAGCAAGTTCCTGACCGGTAATATCGAGGAGGTAAACGGCATCGTGGAAAAGCCCGAGCCGGAAAAGGCGCCGACCACACTCGGGGTGGTTGGCCGTTACATTCTCACACCGCGCATCTTCGATCATCTGGAAAAGGTGCAGGCAGGCGCGGGCGGTGAAATTCAATTGACCGATGGCATCGCCGCCCTGATGCTGGAGGAGAAGATGCTTGCCTACCGCTTCAACGGGACGCGCTACGATTGCGGTTCAAAGCTGGGTTATCTCAAGGCAATGGTGGCGCTGGGACTCAAGCATCCCGAGGTGAGCAACGACTTTGCGGCCTATCTGAAAAGCTTGAAGTGATAGTCGGAATGCCGCCAATAAATTATGGGCAGTCGGGGTAGTTCATGAGCATGTCCATCCAGCACGCGCGGGACATATTGCAACAGGCAGAATTGCTGTATTCCGCCGAGCAGGTACAGGCGGCACTGCATAAAGTCGCGCGGCAAATCAATGCCAGGCTGGCGGACAGCCATCCGCTGGTGCTGTCGGTGATGGGCGGGGCGGTGGTGTTCAGCGGGCAGCTGCTGCCATTGCTCGATTTTCCGCTGGATTTCGATTACGTGCATGTTTCGCGCTATGGTGATGCGCGGCACGGCGGTGCAATGCACTGGAAGGTCGAGCCGCGCGAGAATGTGCGCGGCCGGGTGGTGCTGTTGCTGGATGATATTCTGGACGAAGGACATACCTTGTCGTCGGTGCGCGAGCGTGTTGTTGCGCTGGGTGCGGACAAATGCTACAGCGCGGTGTTTGCCGACAAGCAGCACGGCCGCAAAAAACCGATCCGCGCGGATTTCGTCGGGATGGAAGTGCCGAATCGTTTTGTGTTCGGCTACGGCATGGATATCGAAGGCGCGTGGCGCAATTTGCCCGCTATATACGCAGTCAAGGAGTAGAGAGTTATGTTGGCAATCATCGGCGGCCGCGGCCTGACCCAGTTGGCGAATCTTGAGATCACCCACCAGCAGGTGATGCGCACACCCTACGGTGAACCGTCCGGCGCATTCCTGTTCGGCACGCTCAACCAGCATGAGGTGATTTTCCTGGCACGCCACGGCTACGGACACACCATTCCGCCGCATCTGGTGAACTATCGCGCCAATCTCTGGGCGCTGCGCGAGCACGGTGCCAGTAAAATCATTTCGGTGGCGACCGTGGGCGGTATCCGCCCCGATCTCAAGCCCGGCGTGATCGTCGTGCCGGACCAGATCATCGATTACACGCACGGCCGCGACTCGACTTTTTTTGAGGCGCGCGACAAGCCGTTCATCAATACCGATTTCACCTTTCCCTATAGCGCCACATTGCGCAGCCACATTCTGAGCAGTGCGAAAACCGCGCAACAGTCCTGTGTGGATGGTGGCGCTTACGCGGCCACACAGGGTCCGCGTCTGGACAGCATCGCCGAAATAAACCGTTACGAACGCGACGGGGCGGATATGGTGGGCATGACCGGCATGCCGGAAACCGCGCTGGCCAAGGAACTGGAACTCGACTATGCGATCATCGCGGTAGTGGCAAATTATGCGGCGGGACGCGGGGACAGTATGACCGGCATCAACATCGAAACCGTCAACGCGACCGCCAATGCAACGATGGTGCGGGTGCGCAGTATTCTTGAATGCGTGGTGAACGATGACAATTAGAACGGTATTGCGCATGGGCGATGCGAGGCTGTGGCAGCGTGCCGAGCCGGTCAGCCGCTTCGACACGAAAGAACTGCACGATTTGCTAGTCGACATGCGCGACACCATGCATCACATGAACGGCGCCGGTCTGGCGGCACCGCAGATCGGCGTCGGCCTGCGTGTGGTGATTTTCGGCGTGCGGCTGCAACACGTTACTGCGCAGCAGCCGCTTGCGGGAGCAGCCGCTTGCAACCCCCTCCCGCACCAGACGCCTGCGCGCACCGTGTCGGGGGTGCAAAGCAATTCGCGTTATCCGGATGCGGAAACAGTGCCGGAGACGGTGCTGATCAATCCGTTCATCACCCCGCTGGGTGATGAAATCGAAGAGGACTGGGAAGGGTGCCTGAGCGTGCCCGGCCTGCGCGGCATGGTGCCGCGCCATGTGCAGATACGCTACCAGGGGCGGGATGAATACGGCGCGCTGATCGACCGCACCGTCAGCGGGTTCCATGCCCGCGTGGTGCAGCACGAGTGCGATCATCTGGACGGCATCCTGTACCCGATGCGCATCAAAGACCTGACGAAATTCGGCTACAACCAGGAACTGTTT
>DATKVR010000152.1:0-6343 GCA_035529955.1 Gallionella sp. | reverse complement strand
CGGCGTGCGATCGCGGTAATTGCGCCGCCATTCGTTGCTGAATAACTGGTCGAAGTACCTGCGATTGGCCAGGCCGGTAAGCGGGTCGTGCAGGGACAGGTGTTCTGCGGTCTCTTCGGCCAGCTTGCGCTGCGTGATGTTGTGGTGCGAAATTACGAACAGGTTTCGCGCGGGATTTTGCAGCGGGGTCACGCGCATCATGAACCAGCGCTTTTCTTCGGGACTGTGGCAGGGATACTCGAAGTAGTAGTTGGCGCGCTTGCCTTCCAGTACATCGCGCAGGCCGAGCATTGCTTTGCCTGCGATTTTGTCGCCGCCTAAACTCGAGGTATTGCACACATCCAGGTAATTGCTGCCGGCGCCAAATGTTCCGGAGGTCAGCCCGTTCTCGATCCCGAATGCATGCCACGCCCGATTGACATAAACAATGGTGCCGCTGCTGTCGATTACGGCGATTTGCCCTTCGAGCGAATCGAGCAGCGCTGCGTGAAAATTTGCGGGCAATTCCGGTCCGGTGTTGTCGGGTGTGTCAAACGACATTGAAGAGGCAGTCGAAAGTTTGCTGATACCGTATCGTGCCGTGAACTTTGTTTCTTGGCAAATCATTCTTTGCCTTTACAATACCCGGCTGACCATGGCCATCAAAACCTACCCCGACAGCCCCTACCGCCTGCACCAGCCGTTCGAACCGGCCGGTGACCAGCCTGCGGCCATCGCGCAGCTGGTCGAGGGCATCCGCGACGGCCTGTCGTTCCAGACCCTGCTCGGTGTGACCGGCTCGGGCAAGACTTTTACCATGGCCAACGTGATCGCGCAGCTTGGCCGCCCGGCGATGGTGATGGCGCCGAACAAGACACTGGCGGCGCAGCTGTATTCCGAGCTGCGCGATTTCTTTCCCGAGAATGCGGTCGAGTATTTCGTCTCCTATTACGACTACTACCAGCCCGAGGCCTACGTGCCGTCGCGCGACGTGTTCATCGAGAAGGATTCCAGCATCAACGAGCAGATCGAGCAGATGCGCCTGTCCGCCACCAAGGCGCTGCTGGAGCGCGAGGATTGCGTGATCGTCGCGACCGTCTCGGCGATCTACGGCATCGGCGACCCGGTCGATTACCACGGCATGATTCTTCATTTGCGGCACAACGAAAAGATGCACCAGCGCGACGTGATCAAGCGCCTGATCGAGATGCAGTACGAGCGCAACGAGATCGATTTCTCGCGCGGCAAATTCCGCGTGCGCGGCGACGTGATCGACATCTTCCCGGCCGAGAGCGGCGAGGACGCGCTGCGCGTCACGCTGTTCGACGACGAGGTGGAAACCCTGTCGCTGTTCGATCCGCTTACCGGCCGCATCCTGCAGAAGGTGCCGCGCTACACCGTGTATCCGTCCAGCCATTACGTCACGCCGCGCAGCACCGTGGTGTCCGCGATCGAAACCATCAAGGTCGAGCTGGCCGAGCGCATCGCGTTCTTCCAGCACGAGAATAAACTGGTCGAGGCGCAGCGCATCGAGCAGCGCACCCGCCACGACCTGGAGATGCTCAACGAGATCGGCTTCACCAAGGGCATCGAGAATTATTCGCGCCACCTGTCCGGGCGCAAGGCCGGCGAACCGCCGCCGACGCTGATCGATTACCTGCCGCCCAACGCGCTGATGTTCATGGACGAAAGCCATGTGATGATGCCGCAGATCGGTGCCATGTACAAAGGCGACCGCGCGCGCAAGGAGAACCTGGTCAACTACGGCTTCCGCCTGCCGTCCGCGATGGACAACCGCCCGCTGCGCTTCGACGAATTCGAAAAGATCATGCGCCAATGCGTGTTCGTATCCGCCACGCCCTCGGTGTACGAGGCGGAACACGCCGGCCAGGTGGTCGAGCAGGTGGTGCGGCCCACCGGGCTGGTCGATCCGCAGATCGAAGTGCGGCCCGCGATCAACCAGGTGGACGACCTGATGTCAGAGGTCAACCTGCGCGTGGAGAAGGGCGAGCGCGTGCTGGTCACCACCCTGACCAAGCGCATGTCGGAACAACTCACCGATTATTTTTCCGAGCACGGCATCAAGGTGCGCTACCTGCATTCCGACATCGAGACCGTCGAGCGCGTCGAGATCATCCGCGACCTGCGCCTGGGCATGTTCGACGTGCTGGTCGGCATCAACCTGCTGCGCGAGGGGCTCGACATCCCCGAGGTGTCGCTGGTCGCGATACTCGACGCCGACAAGGAAGGTTTTCTGCGCTCCGAGCGCTCGCTGATCCAGACCATCGGCCGCGCCGCGCGCCACATCAACGGCAAGGCGATCCTGTATGCGGACCGCATCACCGGCTCGATGAAACGCGCCATCGACGAAACCGAGCGCCGCCGTATCAAGCAGGTCGCGCACAACTTCGCCCACGACATCACCCCGCAGGGCGTGCAGAAGCGCATCAAGGACATTATCGAGGGCATGTACGAACCGGATGTCGCGCGCGGCGAGCAAAAAGCCGCGCAGGAACAGGCAAAATACCTCGCGATGAGCGCAAAGGAAGTGTCCAAAGAGATCACCCGGCTGGAAAAGGCGATGCTGCAAGCCGCGAAGAATCTGGAGTTCGAGAAAGCCACCGAATTCCGCGACCAGTTGAAGAAACTGCGCGACAGCGTGCTGATCTCGCCGCTATGATTTTTGATATGAAAACCAAAACATTTGGTTTTGTAGGAGCGGGCCATGCCCGCGATTGTTTTTTTGTTCGCGGGCATGGCCCGCTCCTACACGGTAACGTACATCATGCCCACTTATAAACCCGGTCATGCCGCCCTGCGCAAAGGGCGCGTATCGGTGTCGAATGGGATTTATCTGGTAACTTCCACAACGATAGAACGCACCAGGGTATTCGAAAACTTCCATGCCGCTTGCGCAGCCGCTCGCTGCTTCGAGGACAGGGACGTGCTGGGAGATGTGGCCATGCTTGCATGGGTACTGATGCCAGACCATGCACATTGGTTGATCGAGCTGAGCGAACATGATGTTCTCAGCACGGTAGTTAACCGCATTAAATCCGCCAGTTCACGCCATGCGAACCGGGTACTGCAAAGGGAAGGTACGCTATGGTCAGCGGCGTATCACGATCATGCATTACGGGCAGAGGATGACCTTGCGAAAACGGCACGCTATCTGGTCGCCAATCCGCTGCGTGCCGGACTGGTAAAAAGTCCCGGTGATTACCCGTTCTGGAATGCGATATGGCTTTAAACACATTGGGTTTGTAGGAGCGGGCCCTGCGTGTGTTGTTAGGACTTAAGTCCTTTACAACCACGGCGCTGCAAACTCCGTCCAGCCTTTGGCTGGAAACGGATTTGCCTACCCCTGCGGTGTATCTCTTGCGGGTGCTGCCCGCGATCCAATTTTCGGTCGCGGGCATGGCCCGGCGACAACGCTGCATTTGCTTCAGCAGACAGCAGACTGCCTGCTTTTAGTGCTCCCGCACCCCCAACTTCGCTTTACTTCGGGCCCATTGGTCGATTCATCATGTCATTGCAGGCCGGTGACAATTCATCCTGATGCCGGGTGAGGCATTTCAGGATCCTGCCGCCACCGCGCTTTTCATTCCTGCAGAACTTCCTGGCATCCTGTCCGCAGGCACGTTTAAAGCTTTTTGCCTTGCCTTTCATTTTCCGCATGCTGCCCTTGCACTCGGGCGACAATTCGCTGGCGTGTTTCCTGAGGCATTTGGCCACGCCTCCACCGCCCGGCTGCATGCCCTGGCAAAGCCTGGCTGCATCTGCCGCGCAGGGCCTGGTATTTGGCGCTGCCGATGCACCCGTCGCGATGGCCAGACAGAACATCCCGGCAAGCACCGCAAGCCATTTCATTTGAACTCCGGATGGCGCAGACACGGTTTTCATATGCATTACCCCTTCTCTGTGGTTAAAAGATTCAACGAAATTTTATCGAGCCAGCAATCAACGCGACAGCGCGGCGACCGGATGACATGGCCATGCCTGCATCCCGTATTGTGGCAGCCGGATGGCATATGGACAATATCCGCACGGCATGAACAGCCGATTCAGCGTGGCGGCGACATACCCGCATTTTGAGTTGAAAAATGCGATCGGCTAGACTTGCTTCAAGCGGAGTTATACTATTCGTGTAATTTGCTGGTTCGCCCCGCGCTAAAACCCGCGCGAAGAACCCGGGAAGCTTAATTTGGGAATCTTGCGACGGGGCCGCATTTCCGGGACGCAATGGCCGGAACGGCATATGATGCAGCATCTTTTAAAAGGCAGGGACAATACAACACCATAATTTTAATAAAGGGAGAGGTAAGAAAAAATGAAAATGGATATCAGCACCGGAATCAGTATCGCCGCAATTTTTGTCATGATTTATTGCCTTTTCCTGGTACTCAAGCTGGGCAAACAGGTTCCCGGCGGGGTGGTCGGCAAGAACTGGAAATTTCTCACCTTGCTGGTGGTCTTGTTCACCCTGGGTTACCTGACAACCCCGTTCTTCGGGCTGTTGCCCCCGCAATTCGTGACCCTGATGGCGTCGCTGATTTTCTTCTTCGGCGCGATCTATGTGGTGATAACCGTAAAGCTGATTTTCCGGATCATTGAAGAACTGTCGGCTTAAGACACATGAATCCGAATACCGTTTACGCCAAGACTGAAAAGGGCAAGGAGCGATTCGAGGCGCGGGATATCCCCACTAACTTGCGCCATGCGCTGATTCTGGTGGACGGCCGCTCTACGCTTCAGGAATTGTTGAAAAAGGGTGCGGGCCTCGAGAATCTTGCAGACGCTTTCGAGATGCTTGCGGAAATGGGACTGATGGCGCCGGTTGGGGCAATTGCGGCAATGTCGTCCCAGCCGGCCACTCAGTCGGCGGCCGGTGGCGCATCGGTCAAGCGGCAATTGGTGGCGTTGGCCATTGGGATACTCGGTGACAAGGCCCAAAAAATCATCCTCAAAATCGATGAAACCGCGGATTCGAATACTGCGCTGATGCACACCATCGATAGTTGCGGCAAGGTGATCAAGCTGACCATAGACGAAAAAAAGGCCGAGGAATTTGTTGTTGCGGCCAAGGCGCTTATGGCGAAGAACGGCTAGACGGCCGGTGTAGGAGCGGGCCCTGCGTGTGTTGTTGGGGCTTCAGCCCCTTACAACCACGGCGTACCTCTTGCGGGTGCTGCCCGCGATCAAAAATTGGTTCGCGGGCATGGCCCGCTCCTACATGTAACGCCCTTTACACATCACCGTTCAGCGTAACCCGCTGCGAGTGATGCAGCTGCTTCAAATAATGTAGCGTCTGCATCTCGGTCAGGCGGCTGGCGGTACGTGAAAATTCGCCGGCTGCCATGTCGTCGGTGAACACATCTTCCAGCCGCACAGCAGAAGTCGCCACCAACCTGACATGGTTGTCGTAAAACACGTCGATCAGCCAGGTAAAGCGCCGCGCCTCGGACGCAAAATCCTCGGTCAATCTGGGGATGTGCGACACGAACACCGTCGGGTAGCGGTGGGCGATCTCCAGGTAATCGGTTTGCGAGTGCGCGCCGCCGCATAGCTCCCTGAAATCCAACCACACCACATTGTGCGCGACCCGTTTCACCGGGATCCTGCGCCCCAGCACCTCGATATGCGTGTCGTCTTGCGGCGACTGTCCGGCGATCTTGTCGAACAGTGACGCCATGCGCGCCTCGTTGTCGGCCGCACCGGGCTCGTTTTTCGCTACCAGGAACAGCGGCTCGCGGGTCAGTGCCCGCAGGCGATAGTCACTGCCGTTTTCGATGTGCATCACCTTCAGCTCGCGCTTGAGCAGTGCGATCACCGGCAGGAAATTCTTGCGCTGCAAACCGTGCGCGTACAGGTTGTCGGGCGGAATGTTGGACGTGGTCATCAGCACCACGCCGCGCTCGAACAGCGCCGCGATCAGCCGCCCCAGTATCATCGCATCGGCGATATCGTCGACGTGGAACTCGTCCAGGCACAGCAGGCGGGTGGATTTGGCGAGGTTGTCGGCCAGCGCGATCAGCGGATCGTCCTCGCCGGCCAGTGCCTTCATCTCGCGATGAACCTCGGCCATGAAATTGTGAAAGTGGATGCGGCGCTTGCGGCGATACGGCAGGCTGGCATAAAACGCATCCATCAATAACGTCTTGCCGCGCCCGACCCCGCCCCACAGATACAAACCCCTGGGCACCGCCGGGCTGAGCAGGCTGCGCCCCAGGAACTGGTTGCGTTTGGATTTGAATTCCACCAACTGGTGCCACAGCACATCCAGCTCTTCGATCGCCGCAGCCTGCGCGGCATCAGGGACAAAGTCTGGTGATGCACTGGCGGCCTGATACCAGGCCTTGGGGCT
>DATKVR010000151.1:0-3312 GCA_035529955.1 Gallionella sp. | reverse complement strand
GGCGTGTAGGCGTTCCTGAGATCGCCGCCCGCGAGCAGCTTGCCCGCATTGAAACGGCCGTGCGGGTCGGCCTTCTCCTTGTAGCTGCGGAAAGCCTCGATTTCATGCGCATCGAGGTATTCGAGCTTGGTGATGCCGATGCCGTGTTCGCCCGAGATCACCCCGCCCAGGTCTTTGGCCAGGCGCATGATGCGCGCCACTGCGCCATTGGCCTGCTGCAGCATTGCGTAGTTGTCCGAGTTCACCGGAATGTTGGTGTGCACATTGCCGTCGCCGGCGTGCATGTGCAACGCGATGAAAACGCGGCTTTTCAGCACGCTCTGGTGCAGGGTGTTGCACTGATCGAGTATGAGCTGATAAGTGCTGCCGTTAAAAATCTGGCGCAGCGGTTCGCGCACTTCGCGTTTCCAGGAAGCACTCAGCTGGTGGCGCTGGACCGAGTCGAAAACATTCCCGGCATCCTGCGCGTCAGTGGGCGCAAAAGGGCATTCCGCCAGCGGCGCATCGAGGTTGTCCTGCAGCCACTGCCAGCGGGTGCGCACATCGGCCAGTAATTGCGTGGCTTCGTGGGTGCGGTTTCCGAGCAGTTCGATATCGCCGAGCTGTTTGTCGTCCTGGTAATACAGCGGCAGTTCGCCGGCGAAGAATTGATCCAGCGCGTCCAGCAGCCTGAGCTTGTTGTGCAGCGACAGCTCGATGTTGATGCGTTCGATGCCGTCGCAATAATCGCCCATGCGCGGCAGCGGGATCACCACGTCCTCGTTGATCTTGAACGCGTTGGTGTGTTTGGCGATTGCGGCGGTGCGCGCGCGGTCCAGCCAGAACTTCTTGCGCGCCTCTGCGGATACGGCGACAAAGCCCTCGCCGCTGCGCAGGTTGGCCAGGCGCACCATCTCCGAAGCGGCCTGCGCCGCCGCATCCGCGTCATCGCTGACCACATCGGCGACCAGCACCATCTTCGGGCGCGTGCCGCGCTTCGATTTGGTGGCGTAGCCCACCGCCTTCAGATAGCGTTCGTCCAGATGCTCCAGTCCGGCAAGCAAGGCGTCGGGATGCGCATCCATATAGGATTTTATTTCCACGATCGCGGGAACCGCGTCGCGCACCTGGCCGAAGAATTCCAGGCATACGGTGCGCGTGTGCTTGTGCGCGCGGTGCAGGATGAAGCGCGCCGAGGTGATGATACCGTCGCAGCCTTCCTTCTGGATGCCGGGCAGGCCGGACAGAAATTTGTCGGTGACATCCTTGCCCAGTCCGGCCTTGCGGAACGCGCTGCCGGGGATGATCAGTATCTCTGGCGTGCCGTGTGCGGTCTTGCCGTCGGCCTCGAAGCGGCTGATGCGGAAATTCACCGAAGCAACGTCATGGATCTTGCCGAGGTTGTGGTCCAGCCGCTCGACTTCCATCCACAAGCCATCCGGCGTGACCATGCGCCACGATGCCAGGTTGTCCAGCGCGGTTCCCCACAGCACGGCTTTCTTGCCGCCGGCGTTCATCGCCACATTGCCGCCTATGCACGATGCGTCCGCCGAGGTCGGATCCACCGCGAACACCAGATCGCTGTTCTCGGCGGCTTCCATCACGCGCCGCGTGACCACGCCGGCACCGCACTGGATGGTGGCATAGGGCTCGCTCAGGCCGGGCAGGACAATATGTTCGACCGCCGAGATAGCCTCGAGTTTTTCGGTGTTGATCACCGCGGAGAATTTATCCAGCGGCACGGCGCCGCCGGTGTAGCCGGTGCCGCCGCCGCGCGGAATGATGGTGAGCTTCAGTGCGATACAGGCGCGCACCAGCGCGGCGATTTCTTCCTCGGTGTCCGGATGCAGCACTACGAACGGATATTCCACGCGCCAGTCGGTCGCGTCGGTGACGTGGGAGACGCGCGCCAGGCCGTCGAACTGGATATTGTCGCGGCGGGTGATGCGGCTCAACTCGCGCAACGCGCGTTTGCGCAGTTGCAGGGTTTGCTCGAATTCGGCGGCAAATCGGTCGACCGCGGACCGGGCCAGTTGCAGCAGGCGTATGACGATTTCATTGTCTTTGCGGCGCGCATCGATCGCATCCAGGCGGTGATGCAATGCGCCTATCAGGGCGTTGCGGCGCTTGCGGTTGCCGAGCAGGTCGTCCTGCAGGTACGGATTGCGCGATACCACCCAGATATCGCCCAGCACCTCGTAAAGCATCTGGGCGGAACGTCCGGTGCGGCGTTCTTCGCGCAGCGTGTTGATGATGTCCCATGCCTCGCTGCCGAGGATGCGCAACACAATCTCGCGGTCGGAAAACGAAGTGTAGTTGTAGGGGATTTCGCGCAAACGTGCGGTCATTATTTTCTTTGGCTTATCTCGGGCTCGGCAAGGCGCGCATTTTACCTGAATGCGGCGCGCTACTCGACCTTGTTGAAGATGCGGATATGAAGATGCGGATAAAATGCCGGACATGAACCACTCATCCGGCAATCCGAAAGAAAAGGTGTTTTTCGCACTGTGGCCGACTGCCGCGGAGCGCGACCAACTGGCAGCCTGGCAGAGACCGCTGCAGCACCTGTGCGGCGGGCGCGCCATGCGCGGCGAGACATTGCACAACACGCTGGTATTCATCGGCGATGTCGAGCTGGCCAGGCTCGAGGCGTTGCAACTGGCGGCGCAGGAGGTGGACGGGCAAGCCTTCGAGTTGTGTTTCGATGCGGCGCGCTATTGGCAGCATAACCATATTGTCTATGCTGCGCCCGCTGATCCGCCGCAACAATTGACGCAACTGGTCGGTACGCTGCAACAACGCCTGATGGTGCACGGTTTTGAATTCGACCAGCGCGCATACCAGCCCCATGCCACGCTGTTGCGTAACGCCCAATGGACCGACGCAGCGCTGCCCCAACAGATGCCGCAGTTGCAACCGGTGTGCTGGCAGGTCGGGGATTTTGCGCTGGTGCAATCCGTTGCCCGCAATGGGTTGGCAGGCTACCGGGTGCTGGCAAGGTTCCCGCTGGGGTAGGGTAGAATCCACAACCCGTTATGAAAGCGAACCAGACATGAACAAGCCCCAGGTGAATATTTCCAGGACCCATTTCGAACGCATCGGCGGCGCGGAGAAGGTCCGCGCGCTGGTGGTTCGGTTCTATCAATTGATGGACGAGTTGCCCGAGGCCTATGGCATACGCAAACTGCACGCGGAAGATTTGCAGGGTGCAACCGACAAGCTGTACAAATTCCTGACCGGCTGGATGGGCGGGCCGCAGCTGTATGTCGATGAATACGGACACCCCATGCTGCGGGCACGCCATCTGCCGTTTTCCATCGGCAATACCGAGCG
>DATKVR010000150.1:0-4651 GCA_035529955.1 Gallionella sp. | reverse complement strand
GGCTGGGTGAAACGCAGCATCACATTGGCTGCTTTGACCTTGCTGCGCTTGCCGGACAAGGCTTCGATCTGGAGCGAGGTGGTGTTGTCGGCCATGATGCTACCGACCTTGAAACTGCCGTCTTCTTCGTAAAGGATATTCATTGGGGGTGAGGCGAAAATAGTGGCGCAATTATACCCTGTCGGCAGCCTCTGACTTGACTCCGGAAATTATCCGCAGGGAAGCGCCCTATTCCGCCGAAAAGCGGCCGGATACCCGGCTAACCGGCAGGATGAACGGCATGGGTCAGTCTACTGCCGGGTATAAGTTGCATTTCGGCAACACTCCCAATCAAGGAGGTAGAATAGCAGGGATGATACCGATTGATTGCACGCACAATAATTCACGATACGCAGAGCCCGGCTGCGCCGCCGAATGGTTTAAACCCGCCCGGCTGCCGGGCGGGGACCCGTACAAAACATAATGGAACCGCATATCAGTGAATCCCGCCTCAGGCTGAGGGCCTGGCTCACTTTCGGCTATACGCTGTTCATCATATACGGAAGCCTGTCGCCCTTTTCCGGCTGGCACGATCAGGGACTCGATTTCACCGATGTGCTGCTCACGCCATTCAAGCAGACCTATACCGCGTTCGATTCTGTCATCAACCTGCTGTCCTATCTGCCCTTCGGCTTGTTGATCGGCTTGACCGCGCGCGCAAGGTTCGGTGCGTTGACCAGCGTTACCGCCGGATTATGCGCCGGCATGCTGCTGTCTGCGAGCATGGAGTACCTGCAAATGTACCTGCCCATGCGCATCAGCTCCAACATGGACATACTGACCGACAGCTCCGGTGCGCTGTTCGGTGCAATACTGGCGGTAAGCATGACTTCCTGGACCTGGTTTTTTTCCCGGGTAACGCGCTGGCGCAACGGGCTGTTCCGCCATGGCAAAGAGATGGATTTTGGCCTGGCGTTGCTTGCACTATGGATGTTCGGGCAAATCAACCCGTCCCTCCCGATGCTCGGCAATGTGTTTATCAGCGGGTCAGCCAGCCAGCCTTTCGTGCCGCCGCATCCACCGCCGTTTAACGGCCTGGAAAGCAGCGTGGTCACGCTTAACCTGCTGATGCTGGGCACGCTGATGCTGACCTTGCTGCGCGTGCCGCGCCACATCGTCACAGCGCTGCTGGTCGTATTGAGCACCGTTGCCCTGTTGAAATTCATTACCGCCGCGTTGCTGCTGAAATCATGGGCGCTGCTGTTATGGATCAACAGCGAGGCGGTGCTTGGCATGATGCTGGGGATCGTGCTGCTGTTCGCGGCGTTGTGGCTGCCGCGCCGTACCGTGGTGGTTATTGGTGCAGCGGTTTCGCTATGCGACTTTGTCATGGTGAATTTTGTATTCGGCAACAATTCGCCTGCTGCCTCGACGTCCATCTTTCACTGGCACTACGGGCATTTGCTCAACTACAACGGACTGGCCCAGACCATCACGCTGGCACTCCCGTTGCTGCTGCTGTACCACTTTTGGCATGCCAGAAAAATATAACTCCGCAAAGTATAATTACGCATTCCTGCATTATCCCGGTAACCGCCATGAGTTTTTTCGACAAACATGTTTTTTTCTGCACCAATCAGCGCGAAGATGGCAGCGCCTGCTGCAACGACCACGGCGCGCAAAAAGCCCGTGATTACGTGAAGAAACGGGTCAAGGAACTCGGCATATCCAATTCCGGCAACAAACTCCGCATCAACTCGGCCGGATGCCTGGATCGCTGCGAGGAAGGCCCCGTGATCGTGGTTTATCCCGAGGGCACCTGGTATACCTACGTGGATGAAAGTGATCTCGACGAGATCATTGAAGAGCACCTGAAGAACGGCCGCACCGTTGAACGCCTGAAGATTTAGGCATTGAGAATTTCTTGCAGCAGGCAGGCTTCAGTAACGGGGGCCGCTTGCGGTGATTCCAGGACATACAAGAATCGAAAAATGATCAGTCATCTCGGACGATATGAAATTGCTGAAGAGCTGGGGCGGGGCGCCATGGGCATTGTTTACAAGGCCTATGACCCGTTGATCGAGCGGTTCGTCGCAATCAAGACCATCAATCTCCAGGTTCTGTCCAAGACGGAAAGGGCGGAATACGAAACGAGGTTCTATCAGGAGGCCAAGGCAGCGGGACACTTGAGCCACCCCAACATCGTCACCATTTACGACTTGGGGGAAAGTGGCGACATAGCCTACATCGCGATGGAGCTGATGGAGGGCCGTGAATTGCAGGAGATGCTTTACGGCAAAGGGCGCCTGCTGGTTACCGATGCACTGAACATTGCCATCCAGGTCGCGGCAGGATTGTCCTATGCACACCAGCGCGGGGTGGTGCATGGCGATATCAAACCCTCGAACATCATGGTTCTCGGCGACAATCTTGTCAAAATCGCCGACTTCGGTATCGCGAAAATGGCGTCCTCCGGGGAAAAAAAGCCAGAGGACGGGATATATGGAACACCCCCGTTCATGTCGCCCGAACAGATCCAGGGCAAATCAATTGATGCCCGCTCGGATATTTTTTCGCTCGGGGTCGTCCTGTATTACATGCTGACCGACCGGCTGCCTTTTCCCGAGGAAGACATCAATTTGCTCATGAACCAGATCGTTGGTGTTGTCCCGGAAAAACCCAGTTCATTAAACCCCGGAATTCCGGAAGCGCTGGATACAGTCATATCCAGGTGCCTTGCAAAAGACCCCGACGCCCGCTACAAAAATGCCAATGACCTCGCCATTGATTTGCGCGCATGCCTTTCCGCATTGTTGCATACCCGAACCGGCCCGGATCAACCTCTCACGTCAAACGTCAGATTCAAACGCCTGAGAAGTGTGGTCACCCCGCGGGGGTTCTCGCGGACTCTGGTCGCTCATGGCAGTTATTTTGCAATTTTTTCGATCGTTGCGATTTTCATGATCGACATGGTTACGCCTTCCACCATTCAGATGGAATTTCTTTATATATTTCCGCTGGTCGTGATCAGCTTGCATTGCGAGCGCATGAAACTGATCGGCGGCGCGGTTGTATTGGCATTATTGCTCCAGGGCATACACATTGCGATGGACACCATGCCGATGTCCTCAAAAATCATCAACGCGATAATGGTATTGCTGATAAATATAACGGTAGTCTTTATCTCCAGAATCGCGCGGACAAACTTTATCGAGGTCGAACAGCTATCTTCCTTCGATCGTTTGACGGGACTGCGTAATCGACTGAGTTTTGAGCTCATCACGGATATTGAAATTGACCGGCAAAAGCAAAGAAAAGCAGTTTTTTCGTTTGCTTATATCGACCTCAATAACCTCAAGGAGTTGAACGAAACCAGAGGATACGCTGCCGGCGATAAAGCGATCAAGCTTGCCGCCCGGGTGATACGGGAAAATATACGGCAATTTGACACGCCGGCACGGATAGGCGGAGATGAATTCGCGATCCTGATGCCGAATATCAATGCGGTGGAATGCGAGTCGTTCTGCAAGCAGCTTACCGCGGAGATTGCGAAACAGCTGGGAGATGCCCCGCTCTCTTTGTCGGCCAGCATCGGTTATGCATCCTTTGAGAAGCCGCCGGTTTCAATATCAGAAGTTTTTGACAAATCTGAAAATGCGATGCACAGGGCCAAGACAAGCGGCAAGCCATTTTCGGTAAGCGCTTAACGTATTTGCTGCAGAGATAGTTAAGGTCCGACAAGCAGCCATGCCTGATAAACTTCCGAACCGTTACGCTGGAATTAACATACACCCCCTTATATGCCTACCCTGAAAAAATTCTCCGTCACCGGCGCAGCCGGAAACCTCGAAGCGGCCGCACACCTGCCCGACCTGCAACCACGGGCGATCGCGGTAATTGCGCATCCGCTGCCGACCATGGGCGGAACGATGGACAACAAGGTCGTCACCACGCTGGCGAAAACCTTTGCGGAACTGGACTTCATTGCATTGCGTTTCAACTTTCGCGGCGTGGGCGGCAGTGAAGGAAAGTTTGACAACGGCAACGGCGAGACAGAAGACGTGCTGGCGATCGTGCGCCATGCACAACAGGAATACGGCGACCTGCCGCTGATCCTGTCCGGATTCTCCTTTGGCGGCTATGTTCAGGCGCGTGTCGCACAACAGCTGGACCCGCGCCGGCTGGTGCTGATCGCGCCCGCGGTGGGACGTTCCGTTCCTTCGTTCAAGAATAGTACCGGCATGCCGCCGGTGCGCCATGACACGCTGCTGGTGCACGGCGAACTGGACGAAGTCGTGCCGCTGGCCGATGTGCTGCACTGGGCGCGTCCGATGCATCTGCCTGTCGTGGTACTGCCGGAAGCCGGACATTTTTTCCATGGGCGGCTGAACCAGCTCAAGCAGATCGTGTTGCATGCCTTCAACGGGCAGCCGGTATGAACGCGGTGTTGAGTGCGCGCAACCTGCGCAAATCCTATGGCCAACAAGTGGTGGTGGATGGCGTCACCATCAGCCTCAACAAGGGCGAATGCTTCGGCCTGCTCGGGCCGAACGGCGCGGGCAAGACCACCACGCTGCGCCTGATGCTCGGCCTGATCGCGCCGGATTCCGGCGAATTGCAATTGCTGGATCATGCCGTACCGGAGCAGGCGCGTGCCGCCCGGGTGCGCGTC
>DATKVR010000149.1:0-27878 GCA_035529955.1 Gallionella sp. | reverse complement strand
CTTCAGCCGGTAGGTCTGGTCGATGCGCTTCTTGTTCACCCGGACTTCGCCGCGCAGGATGCGATAGACGTGGCTTTTCGGCACACCCTTGAGATGCTTGAACAGGAAGTTGTCGATGCGCTGTGCCTCGCCACTTTCGTCTATTGTCAGAAAAGTGACAGAGTCTTTGCTTAAACCATTCATTTTGCTTATACTTCGCCGTTCGCGCGTTTTGGATTGGGTAAGTTTGGGATGTAATTTACATCCTTCGCCAAAAAAACTGGCCCCCCCCAAAGAATACTTGGGAATTGTTTGACAGAAGCGGCGGTGTATACACCGCCACCCGTCCAACCGCAGCCCGGTTAACATCACTCACCGGAACCAGCAGTGATAGTAATAGATTTGCGCGCTCAAAGCACCTGTGGATTTTTGTGTTGCAGCCCCGACAATATTGATTCGGGGCTACGCACCCCCTAAGGAACTTTTGCACCGATCGGCGTGGCGAATGCAGCGATGCAGCCGCGGCCACCGATACAGAAGTACCAAAGAACAATTTTTTTGACCAGCTAACTATAGAGAACCGAATTGACCAACCGATTGCACTGCACAAGACTGTTTGCACGATTGCTCACTGTTTGCTCATCTGGAACGCCTAACCGCGTATAGCTTGGTCTCGCCCGTGTCAGAGCGCGGGAGACAATAAAATGAAACGCATGTTATTTAATGCGACACAACCGGAAGAACTCCGTGTCGCCATTGTTGACGGTCAGAAACTCATCGACCTCGACATTGAAACCGCCGGCAAAGAACAACGCAAGAGCAATATCTACAAAGCTGTCATCACCCGCCTCGAGCCCAGTCTCGAAGCCTGTTTCGTCGAATACGGCGGCAACCGGCACGGCTTTCTCCCCTTCAAGGAAGTCGCTCCCCAGTATTACCAGGCCGGCAGCGGCAGCAAACCCTCGATCAAGGAAGCCTTGCGCGAAGGCCAGGAATTGCTGGTGCAGGTCGAAAAGGACGAGCGCGGCAACAAGGGCGCGGCACTCACCACCTATATCAGCCTGGCCGGCCGTTACATCGTGCTGATGCCGAACAACCCGAGCGGCGGCGGGGTATCGCGCCGTATCGAGGGTGAAGAACGCGACGAGTTGCGCCAGGTATTGTCGCAAGTCGACGTGCCGCAGGGCATGAGCATCATCGCGCGCACCGCCGGAATCGGCCGCAATACCGAAGAACTGCAATGGGACCTGGACTACCTCAAGCAATTGTGGGATGCGATCGAGGGCGCGGCGGAATCGGAAAAAGCACCATCCCTGATCTACCTGGAAAGCAGCCTGGTGGTGCGCGCCATCCGCGACTACTTCAATCCGGAGATCAGCGAAATCCTGATCGACACCGAGGAAGTCTACCAGCAGGCATTGGCGTTCATGAGCACGGTGATGCCGGGCAACGTAAACCGCATCAAGCGCTATGTGGACGACGTGCCGCTGTTCTCGCGTTTCCAGATCGAGCACCAGATCGAATCCGCCCACGCCCGCGAAGTGCGCCTGCCGTCCGGCGGCGTGATCGTGATCGACCATACCGAGGCGCTGACCGCGATCGACATCAACTCCGCGCGCGCCACCAAAGGCTCCGACATCGAGGCCACCGCGTTAAATACCAACCTGGAGGCGGCTGAAGAGATCGCCCGCCAGCTGCGCTTGCGCGACCTGGGCGGCCTGATTGTGATCGACTTCATCGACATGGAAAGCAACCGCAACCAGCGCGAAGTCGAGGACAGGCTGCGCGATTCGCTGCATTACGACCGCGCCCGTGTACAGACTGCCAAGATATCGCGCTTCGGCCTGCTGGAATTGTCGCGCCAGCGTTTGCAGCCCAGCCTGAGCGAGAGCAACTACATGCCCTGCCCGCGTTGCAGCGGCATCGGCCACATTCGCGGCATCGAGTCTTCCGCATTGCACATCCTGCGCATCATCCAGGAAGAGGCGATGAAGGAAAGCAGTGCGGTAATACATGTGCAGGTCCCGGTCGATGTCGCAACGTTCCTGCTGAACGAGAAGCGCTCCGATATCCACCGCATCGAATCGCGCCTCAAAGTGGGCATCACGCTGATACCCAATCCGCATCTGGAAACACCCAACTACAGCATCAACCGCCTGCGTCAGGATGACATGAGCGGCGATATGTTGCAGGCCAGCTACAAAATGGTGGAAAAGCCCAGCGAAGAAAAACCGCTCACCTCCGCCCAGGAGCAGCAAAAAGCCACCCGTGCACAGGCCGTGGTGCAGGGTGTCACGCCGATGAAGGCCGCACCGGTGAAGGCCGAGGCAGCCCAGCCTTCACTGTTCGGCAAAATCGTTTCGTGGTTCAAATCACTGAGCGAGGAAGAACAGCCCGCAGCCAAGCCGATGCCAAGCCGGCCGCGCAACGCAAAGCGTCCGGAACGCGGTGAGCGTCCCGAAGGCGGCAACAAGCGTCGCGACCGTGGTCCGCGCGGTGATCGCAGCGAAGTCAGCCGCGACCGCAACGAACCGCGCAACGGCCAAAAACCGGCACAAGCCGATGCCAAAGCGCCGGAACCGCGTCAACCCAGAGCGCCACGCCCACCGCGTGAAGGCGCGCCACAACGCGACAGAGCACCGGCAGTCAGTGCGGTGGCAGAAGAAAAACCGGTGCTGGAAAGCCAGGTTGCCACGCTGGAGCAAAGCGACGCCGCCAGTCCGCCGCGTGAAGGCGGACGCCGCCGCGGACGCCGCGGTGGTCGCAAGGAACGCGAACAGCGCGAAAATGCGGCGCAAAACGGTGCAGCTTCGCCGGCAAATGGCGAATTTGTTTCCGCTCAACAATCCTTCACACAGATGGATTCCACTCCGGTCAGCCCGACCACAGGTCCTACGGAATATATCGCCTACCCGGACGGCTATGCCAGACCCAGCGAGTACATCGCGGTGCCTGCAGACTACACGCCCGGTCTTCCAGCGGTGATCGCACCGACACTGCCTGCAGTGGTTGAGGCGAACCTGCCCGCCACCGTGTCGCCGGCGCCGGTTGCAACCCGTCCCCAGGTTGCGGCCCCGGCCGCTGCGTCGGGACTGATCCAGATCGAGACCGATCCGATCAAGCTGGAGACCGTGCCGAAATTCCCCGCCGGTGCTTCGGAAAGGCACGCACCGCGCCGCCGCACTCGCCAGCATGAAGTGTATGTAGAGAACGAGCCGCTGGTGCAGATCGAGACGCAACAGACTCCGCAAGGATAGTTTCGGTACGCAAAAAAAAGCCGCACGACGCAAGTCGTGCGGCTTTTTCATTTCCGTTAGCCTATTCGCTGAAATATTTTTGCCGTATCTCCTCCAGCAATCCCTGCGCCGCATCTTCCACCATATCCAGCACGCGTTCGAATCCGTCCGCGCCGCCGTAATACGGGTCGGGCACATCACGCTCGCGGTGATGGCGCGCATATTCGAGAAACAACCGCGCCCGGGTATCGCTGCCCGGCGGAGCGATGTGCTGCAGAATCGCGAGGTTGGCCGAGTCCATCGCCAGCACATAGTCGAAATGCCGAAAATCATCCTCCCCCACCTGCCGGCCGCGCAATTCACTCATGTCATATCCGCGCTGCCGCGCCGCGTGCTGCGCGCGCGCATCGGGCTTGTCCCCGATGTGATAATCATGCGTCCCTGCCGAGTCGATCAAAATATCCGCCGACATGCCGGCACTCTCGACATAGTGGCGGAACACCGCCTCCGCAGTTGGGGATCGACAGATATTGCCCATGCAAACGAATAACACTTTGGTTGTTGTCATTTAACGCTCAATTTTTAGATTGACTCAAGGAACCGCAACCCGATATTGAACATATCTCAAAGCAGCCAGAATTGCACAGCAGATTTTTTTGCGGGCATTCGCCCCGGCTGCGTGTTCTCACGACCGACCCGGAGACATTGACTGTGTGACATGTGTCCCAAACCACTATTTCGCAGTCCATATATATATATTGATGCTGTGTACGCTAACGCACGGAGGCGAATCATTGTAAAGTACAGACTGTACCTCTGATGCATGCAGGAAATCAAAATTTCAACCCGGCGACGTTCATCAGGCCGCCATCACCTCAAGGAGGAATCATGCTTGGACTATTGCTGGTTATCATTCTCATTATCCTTATACTCAGATAGGCTTAGTGTGAAAAGGCCAGGTGTTGAGCCAAGCAGTCTGCATCTCAGATATCATGCAGACAAGTTCAACCCGGTGACTTTCATTAAAACACCCGAATACCAAGGAGATAATCATGATTGAACTGTTGCTGGTCATCGTTCTCGTGCTCATTTTATTGTAATGCGCACGGGAATCCCGGTAAATTGGCGTACCTGCCATGCAAGGGAATTCTGAATCAGGAGGTGGTTCGCCGCAGCCCGGTGTCCGCCGCTGATCCGTCACAATCAGCGGACGCAAAGCGTGCATCAGACTGCAAAGTCTGGTTCTGTTACGCTTGATACTTCACCTTTAAAGATGGCGCGTTAACTTATGCAGCTCGAAATTCGCAATCTTGCCAAGCTCTATGATCAAAAACGGGGGCTCGCGCCGATCAGCTTTGACGTCCGCAAAGGCGAGTTGATCGCAATTGTCGGCCATAACGGTGCCGGAAAATCCACCCTCTTGAAGATTCTGGCGAACTGGATCCTTCCGGACGGCGGTACGGTCGTGATAGACGGGACAGACCTGGGGGACCGGGCGGCGGCGGTCAGGAAAGTCGGCTTTATTCCCGAGGTACCCAATCTTTTTGACTTCTTCTCCGTTGAATACAATCTAAAACTGTTCGCTGCGCTCTCCCGCACCTCCCTTCTGCGGGTGGAAGAAATACTGGGCGAGTTCGATCTGCTGCCATTTCGAAAAAGCCGGGTACAGGCGCTGTCCAAGGGCTTGAAGCAAAGGGTGAACATCGGGCGAGCACTGTTGGCGGATCCGCCGGTGCTGCTGCTGGACGAGCCCACGTCGGGGCTGGACTTCGAGATGACACGGGAGATATACCGGCTGATGAGCGCGATGCATGACGCAGGAAAAACCATCATTTTTACTTCCCATCGACCCGAAGAAATAAAAAATCTCGCAACGCGCATCATGGTGCTGCACCAGGGCAGTCTGATCTTCGACGGACCGCCCCGTGAATATTTCAATTCCGAAATCCATGAAAAGCTGTACGCATGATGAGAAATATTCTGATCCTCGTATTAAACGATCTGGCCATCGCATTAAAAAACAAGACATTCTTTCTGATCCTGTTTATTCCGTTTTTCGTATTTCTTTCCCTGCGTCTGGTAGACGGGGCCGGCCAGCAAGCCGAGCAAATTAAAATCGGCCTGGTACAAAATTACACCTATTCGGCCGAGATCACCGGCAGCCTCAAGGCTGCCGATAGAATCTTTGCAGTGACTTGGGTGCCAACCGAACAGGCGGGCGTGCAACTGCTGAAAGAACACCAGCTGGACGGTTTGCTAACGAAAGATGGCAAGAAGTCCGGCAGCCTTGCGCTGCTGGTTTTGAAAAAGGAATCACTGCATACCATTGCAATTGTGCAGAGTTTCTCCGCTTTGCAAAAAGCGGCGGAAAAATCCGCTCCGGACTGGATCACCGATATCAAATCGATCTACCGGGGAGGCGTCCGGAAAGAAACCCTGCCTACCTGGATCCTGATGCTGGTCCTGCTCATCGCTTTCATTATTCTCCCGGCGCAAGTCGCCGAGGAAAAGGAAAAAAAGTTGCTCATTGCGCTGCTCCAGACACCGATACACGAAATCCAATGGCTGATTGCCAAGTTGATCCTGGGCATGATCCTGATCATCACGGCTGTCTTGTTTCTTCATCTGCTTGGCCAATTCGGCACGGAACATATCTTCAAATACGCCGCGTTTATCGCCGTCGGCAGCTATTGCTTCAGTGCATTCGGGATTTTTCTGGGTTTTCTCTGCCGCAACCAGGCAAGCGCCCGAACGCTCGGCGTGATCTTCTATCTGCCGCTCCTGCTTCCGTCCGCGATGACCGATGTTTCACAAAAATTGTCGGCTGTTGCACCTTTTCTGCCTTCATACCAGTTGTACGGGCCGCTGCAATCGATACTGCTGGAAGACGGCAGAATGGCGGGCATGACCTTCGACTGGATCTATCTGTTTGTGCTGGGATCGTTGATGTTTTTTCTTCCCTACTTGCTGATGAAAAAACGCTGGCTGATGTGATCGGCCAACGGTATTGGGCGCGCAAGCGGCATTCCATCTCTTCCGTTTTGCTTCAGCCTTGCGATTTTTGCCACACGCTGCACTAAAGTCGTCATTACTTCGAATATCTGCTCTGTTCGGCAGCGCACAGAGCTGTTCGTGCACAATGGATATTCTCGCCTCGTTTCACCTTCTGTGTACATAAGAGGATACGGTCATGAATCTCCATTTAACGTTGGAACCGCTGGTTTCCCTGATCGCCGGCGTGCTTATTCTGATGATGCCCAAGTTGCTGAACTATATCGTCGCGGCATATTTGATCATCCTCGGCATACTGGGGCTGATAAGATAAAAATTGCGCGGCGTTTTGTTCGTGATCTCAATCGGCCATGATGGGTGTGTGTTTGTGCTCGACATAGATCAGCTTGCCGGTTGCAAAACCCCAACCCTTGGCGCGCTCGACCAGTGCGGCCAGCGTCTCCGAATCGAGCTGCCGGTTGCGCGCGAGTATCCATAAATAATTTCGGTTAGGCCCGGCCACCAGCGCGTAGCGATATTGCGGATCGAGCACCAGCACGTTGTATGCACCGTAAAAAGGCCCGAAGAACGACACCTCCAGGCTGCCCACATCGTGTTTCCCCTGAAAGCGCGCCACGCCCCTCGCCGCTTTCCATTGGTTTTTTTCAGGATCGAAACCGCGGTTGATCACCCCGATCCGTCCGTCCGGCAGCTTGCGGTAATCCGCCGTCACATCGGTCAGGCCCCGCTCGAATCGGTGATCGAGCCGCGCAATCTCGTTCCAGTGTCCCAGATATTTTTCCGCATCGAAGCCGGCTACCGGTTGCAGTCCTTTCGGTACCCCGGAGCAACCCGCCAGCAAAACCAGCGCGCCTGTACATATCCATTTGATGTGCATGATTTCCTTTACCGAAACGGCTTGCTGTCGCGGGTTAATACCCTGTATCCGTGAATATTGTAACCGCGCCTCCGCTGCAAAGCATTACTTGACCAATTAACTCGGGTTAACTATCATAACCGCATTCATCATTAATCGAGGAGTGCTGCAAATGGAAATTCCAAAACGCGATGGCGACGGCTATCTGGAAAGCATGGACGAATGGACACCTGAAATCGCCAAGGCCATGGCCGAAGCCGACAATTACGAATTGAACGACGAGAAATGGGCACAAATCATCAAAGCCCGCGAATTCTACGAAGAATTCGGCTCCGTGCCGCCCATCCGAAAATTCGCCAAATACATCGATCAGGACCAGAAAGAGGTATTCGAATTGTGGATGACCGGCCCGATGAAGCCCATCACCAAATACGGCGGCCTGCCCAAACCGACCGGCTGCGTCTGATCCGCGACCCTGCGATACATCCGGCAGCGCCTCCTTCGCGGGGCGCTGCGTCATTTCCGATGAACAAACTCGACCAACTGAATTTCGACAACACCTTTGCGCGTCTGCCGGACAGCTTTCACAGCCGGCTGCATCCCACTCCGCTGCCCGATCCCTATCTGGTCAGCTTCAACGCGAATGCCGCCAGCCTGATCGATCTGGACAGCGCGGAAATATCGCGCGCCGATTTCGCCGAGCACTTCACCGGCAATCGCCTGCTGCCGGGTGCCGATCCGCTGTCCATGCTGTACGCCGGACACCAGTTCGGCCACTTCGTGCCGCAACTGGGCGACGGCCGCGCGATCCTGCTCGGCGAGATCAGGAACCGTTCCGGAGAATTATGGGACGTGCAGCTCAAGGGTGCCGGCATCACACCCTATTCGCGCCAGGGCGACGGCCGCGCGGTGCTGCGCTCCAGCATCCGCGAATATCTGTGTTCGGAAGCCATGCACGGACTGGGCATCCCGACCAGCCGCGCGCTGTGCATCACCGGCAGCGACGAGGAAGTCTACCGCGAGCGTATCGAATCCGCCGCGGTGCTGACAAGGCTCGCGCCTTCGCATGTGCGCTTCGGCTCGTTCGAGGTGTTCTTTTCCCGCAACCAGCACGAGCAGATCGCCACGCTCGCCGACTACGTCATCGCCCGGCACTACCCGCATCACGCTGATGCTGCGGACAAGTACCGGCTGTTTTTGCATGAAGTCACCGAGCGCACCGCCAGGCTGATGGCACAGTGGCAGGCGGTCGGTTTCTCGCATGGCGTGATGAACACCGACAACATGTCGATACTCGGACTGACTATCGACTACGGCCCGTTCGGCTTCATGGAAAATTACGACCCCGGCTACATCTGCAACCATTCCGATCCGCGCGGGCGCTACGCTTACGATCAGCAGCCGCAGATCGGCCTCTGGAATCTCGCCTGCCTGGCCCAGGCATTGTCGCCGCTGATAGCACAGGAACAGGCGCATCAAGTGCTGGATGGCTACGCTCCTGCCTACCACCGTCACTACGCCGAATTGATGGGAGCAAAACTGGGACTGGTCAAAGTTCTCGACGACGATATCCAGCTGACCGGTTCGCTGCTGGAAATCATGCACGCCGGCCAGGTCGATTACACCAACCTGTTTCGCAACCTGGGCAATTTCGATACCTCAGCGGATGCTGGCAACGACACGTTGCGCGACCGATTCATCGACCGCGCGGCATTCGATGCATGGGCCTCAGCCTATCGCGCGCGATTGCAACAGCAACCCGGCAGCGACCGCGAACGCAAGGCGCGCATGGACGCGGTGAATCCGAAATACATCCTGCGCAATTTCCTTGCGCAAAACGCGATCGAGAAGGCGGAGAAACATCGCGACTATAGCGAAATCGACCGGCTGCTGATCTTGCTGGGCAAACCGTTCGACGAACAGCCGGAGATGGAGAGCTATGCTGCCGCACCGCCGGATTGGGCGCGGCACATCGAGGTCAGCTGCTCGTCCTGAGCATTTATCTAAACGGCTTTATTGCTTTATGTAGGAGCACTAAAAGTAGGCAATCTGCTATCTGCTGAAGTAGATGCAGAGTTGTCACCTGGCCCTGCATGTGTTGCTAGGGCTGTGCTTGTGTAGGAGCGGGCCATGCCCGCGATTGTTTTCTGTTCGCGGGCATGGCCCGCTCCTACACCTGATTCGGGAATTTCGCTGACTGCTTCGACAGGTTCAGCCCTTCTTGCGCATCGCATCCAGGCCGAAAGCGCCTGCGCCCGCCACTGAAAGATACAGAAACACGAAGCAGTAGAGCACCGCCGGTTCACCATGGTTCAGGATAGGCAGAATGCCATGTGGTGCATGTGCCATGAAAAAGGCCACCGCCATCTCACCCGACAGGATGAACGCCACCGGCCGCGTGAACAGCCCGATCATGACCAGCGACCCGCCAACCAGCTCCAATATCCCGGCCAGGCCGAGCAACGAGACCAGCTGCAATCCATCGAACATTGCGATATGGGGAAATCCCAACAGTTTTGCCGTGCCATGCTGCAAAAAAAGAAAACCGACCACGATGCGCATGATGCCCAGAATACGGGGTGTCCAAACCTTGCAGATTGCTTCGGAAAAAATCATGATATGCCGCTCCATATAAGTGTTATCGATCGAGGGATAAAACCATTTTCCTGCCAGAACAGACGCCTTGCGCGAAACTGGCGCGTGCTCAATCTAACATACAAAAATGCAATTCAGGCCGACCAATACGCTGCCTTGAAAGCCGGTATTTCAAGGCAATCGAACGCAATCGGGTGAGGGTGATTCGGTATCGCGGGCCCTCGTGCAGGGTCGGGCCCGCTCCTGCAAAATAATTTTTAGCTTTGCCTGCGCTGGAAAATCGCCGCGACCGGCTTCTTCGGTTTATTGGCCGGCTGTTCCGGCTGTTTGGCGGGAATAACGCCGCCGCCACTGCTGGGTTCGTAAGGCCTGTCGAACCAGGGATCATGGGCTTTCTTCGGCGCAGCCGGGCGCGCGCGGCTGCGTTCTGCCGAATGTTCAGCCCGTGGAGCATGGCTGCGCTCTGCATGTTCGCCGCGCGGTGCATGGCTGCGTTCCGAATGTTCGGCGCGCGGTGTTCCGGGGCTGCGGGCACTGTGCCGGGCAGGGTGCGGGACGACCGCCGTTTCTTTTTCGATCTCTTTCTTGATCAGCTTCTCGATTTCCTTCAGGTATTTTTCTTCTTCCGGCGACACCAGCGAGATCGCCTTGCCGAAAGCACCCGCGCGGCCGGTGCGGCCGATGCGGTGCACATAGTCTTCCGGGGCGCTGGGTATCTCGTAGTTGATCACCATCGGCAACTGGTCGATATCCAGCCCGCGCGCGGCGACATCGGTGCCGATCAGCACGGTGACGGATCCATTCTTGAAAGCCTCCAGTGCCTGCATGCGTTCCAGCTGGGTCTTGTCGCCATGGATCGCATCCGCGGCAACACCCTCCTTCTGCAATTGTTTGGCGAGGCGGCCGGCAGTCAGCTTGGTCTTGGTGAACACCAGCACCTGCGACGCATCGCTGCCGCGCAACAGCTGCGCAAGCAGCACATGCTTGTCCGCCTGTTCGACCAGATAGACTTTTTGCGTGACGTTCTCGGCGGTGGCATTGCTGCGCGCGACCTCGATCAGCTTGGGATGGTTCAGAAACTCCGCCGACAGCTTTTTGATCTCGGTCGAGAATGTCGCCGAAAACATCAGGTTCTGCCGCTGTTTCGGCAACAGCGCCAGGATGCGCTTCAGGTCCGGCATGAAGCCCATGTCCAGCATGCGGTCCGCCTCGTCCAGCACCAGCATCTGCACCTGGCCCAACTGCACCGACTTCATCTCGATGTGATCCAGCAATCGTCCGGGCGTGGCAACCAGAATTTCCACACCGCGCTTCAGGGTCGGCGTCTGTGTCCGGATATCCACCCCGCCGAACACCACCAGCGATCGCAGCTGGCAATGCTTCGCATAGGTCTTCACACTCTCTTCCACCTGGATCGCCAGTTCCCGTGTCGGCACCAGGATCAGTGCGCGCACCGCGTGGCGCGCGGGGGAAGTGCTGGAACTGGCATGCGGCAACAGTTTCTGCAGCATCGGCAACACAAACGCCGCGGTCTTGCCGGTACCGGTTTGCGCGCCCGCCATCAGGTCGCTGCCTTCCAGCACCAACGGGATGGCCTGAGCCTGTATAGGGGTGGGATTGGTGTAGCCGGACTCGGTCAGCGCCTTGAGGATTTCCGGGGCCAACTTTAAATCTGCAAAACTAATCGTCGTCAATTTTCTAATCTCTTCATAATATTCGGGAATAGCGCTTCCCCAAGCGTCTAGGTCAACATTATACGCCTCTGACCGAAACGCACACCCGTCTTGGCCTAACATTTTGATTTACCGTTCCTTTGCGGGAGCCGCTCGAACAGAGGACGGCAAACCGTTGCGACCTGACCCGTGCATAAGCAAGCGCAGGGCTAAACGGCCGACGCGTGGAGAAAATCCAGAATCACCCGTTCATCCCGGCGCAGCGAGGCATGCGACATCTCATGCAGGGCGTTGTGCGTTTCCGGCACATCTGAATGCGGCGCCGTGTGACCGAGGTGATAAGCGCTCAGCAGCGCGGGATGCACGTAATACTTGCGGCACACAGCGCGCGTGTTTCCGAGCCGTTCCGCCGCCGCGTCGAGCGCGTGCAGTATGTTGCCATCCGCCTCGCTGCGGCTGGCCGCCGGCCCCATCGTCCGCAACGCCACCGCCGCCGTCATGGTACCGCCCCAGGTGCGGAAATCCTTGGCCGTGATATTGCGGCCGCTGACCTTGCGCAGATATTCGTTCACATCGCCCGATTCGATCGGCTTGTGCTTGCCGAACGCATCGAGATACTGAAATATTTCCTGCCCGTGCAGTTCTTGGCATTGCTGCACGATACGCGCGAGCCGCAAGTCGTCGATCGCCACCAGGCGCTCGACCCCGCTCTTGCCGCGGAAACTGAAACTCAACAACGTCCCCTTGACCCGCACATGCTTACTGCGCAACGTCGTCAATCCATAAGAGTGATTCGCGCGGGTATATTCGTCGTTGCCGACGCGGATCAGCGTCTTGTCCAGCAGCCACACCACCGAGGCGAGCAGCTGACGCCGGGACTGTTTGCGGGCGCGCAGATCGCGTTCCACCCGTTCGCGCACCATCGGCAGAATCTCGCTGAACGCGAACATATGTCGAAACTTGGTTTGATCTCGTGCCGCGCGGTACGAGGGATGATACTGATACTGCTTGCGGCCGCGCACATCGCGCGCGGTCACCTGGATGTGCCCGTCGGGATCGGGGCAGATCCAGACATCGGTCCACGCCGGCGGGATCGCCAGCGCGCCGAACCGCTTGCGCGTGGCCGAATCGGCGATGCGCGCGCCTTCCGCATCGCGGTAGCTCCAACCCTTGCCGGCACGGCAACGGGTGATGCCAGCCGAATCATCGGTGACATAATGCAGACCGGCGCGTGTCGCCGCCCTGCAATACTCGTGGTGCTTCGATAAACACATTCCGTACTCCTCACTATAAAAGCGGCAGGGCACTGTACTGAACGATACCGGCACGCTTCGATGGTGACATTGTCAATGGGTTTTGCCCGGCTATCTGTGCGGCAACGCACTTGGCAAAGAATTGATCCGTTGCGGCACAGACTGAAACTTGCCGGCCTGGCGGAGGAGTTGATTCAGCGCTTGCGTAGCGGGTCGAGCAGGGAAGACAAGCCGTTGTGATCCAGTTCCTGCATCAGCGCCAGCAATTGCCCGAGCTCGCCATGCGGAAATCCCTTGCGCGCGAACCAGTTGAGATAGTTTCCGGGCAGATCGGCGATCAAGCGGCCCTTGTATTTGCCGTAAGGCATCTCGCGCGTGACCAGCAGTTCCAGATACTGATCGTTCACCTAAACAGCCACCTGCTCGGCACCGATCTCGATGCGTTCGTATTCCGCGATCACCTGTGCGCCCAGCAACAGCAGCGTGGCGGCCACTTCCATGCTGAGCAGCACGATGATGGCCGTGGTCAACGAGCCGTACACCACGCTCACTTGCGACAGCGTGCCAAAATACCAGCCCATCCCCGACCGGATGATTTCCCACAACAGCCCGGCCGTGACACCGCCTATCAGTGCGTGCTGCATTGTCAGCCTGCCCACCGGCATGAAATAGTAGATCGCGGAAATTAGCAGTATCTCCCCAACCACGCCGGCAACGTAGATCAGCCAGCGCGACATGCCGCCAAGCGACCAGATATGACCCAGAATAAAGATATGCTCGCCGCCTATCGCCTTCAGGTCGACGATCACGAATGTGCCCACGAACAGCACTGCGCCGATGAAAAAGATGTAACCGAGGGGCAACAGCAGCAAGGAAACGAGGATGTGCCGCTTGCGCTTTTGCACCCGGTGCAAAAAGATCACCGAGATCGCACTCTCCAGCACCTTGAATCCGAGCGAGCTGAAAAACAGCATCGTGATGAACAACACCCAGCCGATCACCTCGCGGTGATCGAGGAATGTCCTCAGTTCCGCAACGACCGTCTTTCCTTCGCCCGGGGCTACATACTCCAGCGCCGTGTTCAACGTCGCCAGCAACACGTTCTGGTCGACGAATTGCGACAACGCAATCACCATCAGGATGAGCAGCGGCACAATCGAGAGCAAGGCATAGTAGGCAACCGCGCCGGCGAGCAACAGACCCTGGTTAGTCTGGAAGCCCTTCAGAACCCGCATCGTGAAAACCACGGGGTTTCTCAGGACGTAGCTTGTTCTCGGGTCGATGAGCTTCATGGGTGAGCCGGATTTAGTGTTTCGATTGACCGAGTATCTCAGAACAATCCGGGTCGCGCACCGGTTTTGCCGGACAGATGCTGTTCAGCACGGCGGAGATTGCCTTGCCGGTGAGTGCGGCGAGAAGTTCCCTTGATGACGGGTACGACGGGAATATCAAAGATGTCGCAGGTCGCCCGGGCTGTCGATGTCGGCAAGGATACCGGCATCGTCGACCCTGATCTCGATCACGCTCTCGCTGTCGCGCTCCAGCAAACGCCGGGCACCGTTGTCGCCCTTCAGGTCCATTAATTGATCGTAGTAATGGGAAGCAAACCCGACCGGATGACCGCGCCTGCCGGAGCGCGAGGGTGCAGCCAGGGCGGCCCCGGCCGACAGCGCGTCGCGCACGCCGGTGATCGCCGCGCTCGGTAGCGAGGGCATGTCCGCCAGCCCGACCAGCCAGCCGGCGGCATCCCGGTTTGCGCGCACACCGCACACCAGGCTCGCGGCCATTCCCTGCGCGGCACCCAGACATTCCACCCAGCGTATCGGCGCCGATTTGACCATGCCCAGCGCGGTTTCGATCGCGCTGCAAAATGCATCCGCGCCCGGCCTGACGACGACCGTGACAGGCCCGAACGTCTCCAGCCATGGCAGCAGACTGTGCGCGGCGAGCGGCATCGTCATGCCACGCAAGGTCAGCGGATGCAGCAGCTTGTCCGAACCAAAGCGGCGCGACTCCCCGGCCGCCAGCACGATCGCGGCGAAGCCGTGCGGATCAGCCGGGTCAGACAAAAGTTTCCCGGTCGAACGGCATGCGCCGCATGCGCTTGCCGGTCAGCTTGAATACCGCGTTCGCCACCGCCGGCGCGATCGGCGGCAGGCCCGGTTCGCCGATGCCGCTGGGTGACTCGCTGCTGGCGACGAAATGCACCTCGACACGCGGCATTTCGGAATAGCGCAGCGGCACATAGTCGTTGAAATTGGATTGCATCACGCGGCCCTTGTCCAGCGTGATCGCGCCGTGCAACGCGGCGGAGAGTCCGTACACGATCGCGCTTTCGATCTGCTGCTGCACGCCGTCCGGATTGATCATCTGGCCGCAATCGACCGCGGCAAACACGCGATGCACGCGGATCTTGCCGTTTCCCAGCGACACCTCGGCGACCTCGGCCACATAGCTGTTGAACGACTTGTGCACCGCGGCACCGTAGGCATGCCCGGCACGCAGTTTCTTCCTGCCCCAGCCGGCCTTTTCCGCGGCCAGTTTCAGCACACCGCGGCAACGCGAATCTGCAGGCAGCAATTCCATCCGGTACGCGACCGGGTCCTTGTTCGTGAGATGCGCGAGTTCGTCGATCATCGTTTCGACCACGAACGCGGTATGCGAATGGCCGACCGAGCGCCACCATTGCACCGGCACCTCGTTGCTGGTGGTGTGCAAGTCGACCTGAAAATTCGGGATCATATAAGGCACATCGGCCGCACCCTCCACCGAGGTCGCATCGATGCCGTTGTGCACCATAAAGCCCTCGAACGGCGTGCCGGCCACGATGGACTGGCCGACGATGGTGTGAGCCCACACCACCGGCTTGCCGTTTTTCGCGATGCCCGCCTCGATGCGGTCCGCCCACATCGGGCGGTAATTGCCGCCCTGGGTATCGTCCTCGCGCGTCCACACCACCTTGACCGGCTGCTTGATCGCGACCGCAACCTGCACCGCCTCCATCACGAAATCCGAGCGCGGGTTCGCGCGCCGCCCGAAGCCGCCGCCGAGGAATGTGGTATGGACTTCCACCTGTTCCGGTTTAAGCCCCGCTATCTTTGCCGCCATGTTGCGGTCCATGGTCTGCGCCTGGGTACCGGTCCAGATGGTGCAGTGTTCCGGCTTCAGGTCCACCACCACGTTCAGCGGCTCCATCGCGGCATGCGCGAGATATGGCACTTCATACTCGGCGCTGAGCGTCTTGTGCGCTTCCTTCATGCCCTTGGCGGGATCGCCATCCTTGCGCGCCACCGCACCCGGTGTTTTTGCCAGCTCGAGATATTCGGCAAACATTTTCGGGGTCGTCAGCGACGCGCCCGGCCCTTCATTCCACTCGATGGTCAGCAAGTCGCGCGCGGTCTTCGCGGGCCAGAAGCCGGATGCGGCGACCGCAATTCCGGTCGGCACCTGGTAGACGCCCTGCACGCCCGCCACCTTGCGCGCCTCGGTCGCATCGAAGTGTTTCACCTTGCCGCCGAACACCGGGCTGCGCGCGATCAGCACCGTCAGCATGCCGGGCAGATAGACATCCAAACCGAACTGCGCGCTGCCGTTGATCTTGGCCGGGGTATCGAGGCGCCGGGTCGGCTTGCCGATGATCTTGAAATCCCTGGGCGACTTCAGTACAACATGCTCGGGCATCGGCAGCTTGTTCGCCGCGTCGGCCAGCGCGCCATAGCTGGCACGCTGGCCGCTGGCGGCATGGATCACTTCGCTGTTCTCGGCATGGCATTCGCTTTCAGGCACGCCCCATTGCTGCGCCGCGGCGCGGATCAGCATCAACCTGCCGCTGGCGCCGACACGCCTGAGCTGGTCCCACGACGACGGGACGCTGGAGCTGCCGCCGGTCATCTGCATGCCAAAAGCGGTGTGGTTGTATACCGCGGCCACCGGAGCCGACATCACGCTGATGCGGCTCCAGTCGGCTTCCAGCTCCTCCGCGATCAGCATCGGCAGCGAGGTGTAGACGCCCTGCCCCATCTCCGACTTGTTCACCACGATGGTGATGTTGTTGTCGGGTGCGATATGGATGAACGCATTGGGCGGATAGACCGGTTGGGGCCGCGCTTCGGCCGCGTAGGCACGGCCGCCCTGGGGCAGGTAGAAGCCGATCACCAGGCCGCCCGCCAACGCGGCGGAGTCCTTGAAGAACTTGCGGCGCGAAGGAATCTGCACTTCCGGATTCTGGGCAGCCGGATTGGTGTTGCGGGTTTCGATTTCGGTTTTCATGCGGCACCTCCCTTCATACCGGCTGCTTTCTGAATCGCCGCGCGGATGCGGTTGTAGGTACCGCAACGGCACAGGTTGCCATCCATCGCGTCGCTGATCTGCGCTTCGCTGGGATGCGGATTCGCCATCAGCAGCGCAGTGGCCGACATGATCTGTCCGGACTGGCAGTATCCGCATTGCGGCACGTCCACTTCCTGCCACGCGGCTTGCACCGTTTTGCCCAGCGTTGTTTCGGCCAGCCCTTCGATCGTGGTGACCTGTTTGCCGTTGGCCATCGACACCGGCGTCACGCACGAGCGCACCGCGCGGCCATCCAGGTGCACGGTGCATGCGCCGCACTGCGCGATGCCGCAGCCGTACTTGGTGCCGGTCAGTTGCAGGGTGTCGCGCAGCACCCATAACAATGGCGTACCCGGGTCGGTATCGATTTCAGTCTTGGTTCCGTTGATGGTTAACGTGATCATGAGCACACCTCCTGCGTGTTGGATCGAGCTTGATTGATGGATAGCGTTTGGTTGCCGGGTTGCAGGGCAACCGCGGATTTGTCCGGCTGGTCATGGCATGCCATTTGATTTCGAACCTGGATCAAATGCGCGAGTATGGAAACCGCAATTTCCGGCGGCGTGCGGCTGCCGATATGCAAGCCCACCGGACCGTGCAGCCGGGCGATTTCCCCGGCGGTGAGATCGAACAGCGCGAGCCGCTCGCGGCGCTTGGCATTGTTTGCCCGGGAGCCGAGCGCGCCAACATAGAACGCCGGCGATTTCAGCGCCTCCAGCAGCGCCATGTCGTCCAGCTTGGGATCGTGGGTCAGCGCGATGATCGCGGTCGAGTTGTCGGCCTGCAGTGCCAGCACCGCATCGTCCGGCATTTCGCCGCCCAGCGCAGTGTCGGGCACATCCCAGGTTGCGCGCATCTCCGCGCGCGGATCGCAGACGATCACCTGGTAATCCAGCGCCTGGGCCATGCGCGCCAGATAAGCGGAGGTCTGTCCGGCACCGATGATCAGCATGCGCCAGCGCGGGCCGTGCACCGTGACCAATGTTGTACCGTCGAAGGAAAGGTTGTCTGAACGGCGGGCGTCGTCCAGCTCGACCCGCAATGAATCGAAATGCAGTGTGCGCCTGACCAGCCGATGAGCCTGGACCAGTTGCAGCACCTGCTCCACCCAGTCGCGGCTCTGAGCCTGTTCCCGGATTTGCCCAGTCTCGCGGATATGCACCGGCTCAACAACCACGCGTATCACGCCGCCGCACGGCAGCCTGAAACGCCGGGCTTCCTCCCTGGTGACACCGAAGGTGAGCACCCCGCAGCGATCAACCGGCAATTCGCCGCGCTTCGCGCGCAGCACCAGGTCATCCTCGATGCAGCCGCCCGACACCGAGCCCACTGCCTGGCCGTCGCCGCGCAGCGCGAACATCGCGCCGGGCGAACGCGGGCTGGAGCCGAACGTTTCCACCACCGTCACCAGCCACATCGGCTGGTCCCCGGCCTGCCATTCCCGCAGGATTTTCAGTACAGAAAGATCGACGCTGTCCATACATCCCTCCTTGTGTCGGCGGACATTGTCCCAGAGATTTGGTCAAGTTTCTACAGGCTGTTGCAGCGATTTCCGTTCGAGCGCAGCGTATCTGTTATTAATTACATCGTTACCGGGGGGCATAGCCCGAAAATATCCGAAAACTTTTGTTGCCGTCACGCATCGAACTCGGGTGACTAACTCAAAAGGAGGAACCCATCATGCTCGACATCAACAAAGCCACCAACAACCCTAACGATCCCGAAGGCAACATGTTCGGCCTCGCGCATTGGTCGCCGCTGTTCGCAAAGCAACGGGCGGAAATCGAAGGGATTGTTCTCGCCGATGAACATTGGGCGATCATCAACTTCCTGCGCGAACGCTACCGCGCGCACGGCGACGCCAAAAGCGCGCGCGAGATCATGGACGATCTGGAAGAAAATTTCACCGATGGACGCGGGCGCGGCGTCCTTTACGAGCTGTTTCCCGGCGGCCCGGTAAGCCAGGCCAGCCGCATCGCCGGCTTGCCGCTGCCGCCCTATTCCAGCGACCCGTCGTTCGGCAGCGTGGAATAGTCAGGCGAACCGGAACCCGGGCGCCACTTTCACCCGCCCTCAAGCGGGTTCCGGTCAACGTCGTTTGTTACGACCCGATCTTTTTGCTGACGTTATTTTCCTGCCGGTTCAGTTTGCGCTTTTCAGCCTTGGTGATGTGGCCGCGATGCTTCGCTGCCATCGCGCGCTCTTCCTTGCGGATATGGTGATCCTTCCGGTGCAGTCTGGCCGCTTTTGCCTTGGACATATCGCCTTCCCTGACTTCCCGGTGGATGCGCCTGTCCTGATTGTGGATACGCTTGTTTACCTGCTCGCGGCGGGGATGGGTCTTGTCGAATTGTCCTTCGGCAGCATAGCTGCTGGCAGCCATGCCACCGAACAACAAGGCAGCGGAAAATAGAATGGTCGTGCGCGTTGTGCGATTCATCATGGGGTCTCCCGAATTACTGCTTATTGGCAATTGCCAATCAACTGCCATGGGACCAATAACGCCCTCTGCAACCTTTGGATGACGAAACCAACAATGTGTTACACATCGCCGGGCTATTGCAATTCGGTTATTCCTTGTTCCCGACCCACTCCGCATAGCTGATCCGCGCCACGTCGAAGCGGTCGGTGGAGCGGCAGTAAACCGATGGCGAACCCAACCGGCCGATGGGTGCGAAATTATGCACATGCATGCGCGGGCCCATCAGATGGTCGGCCACATGGAACATCACCACCTCGCCGATGATCAGCGTATTTTTTCCCAGCAATTGCGAGCTGTGCAGCTTGCACTCCATGCTGGCCTGTGCCTCCGCAATCCGCGGCGGCTTGATCTTGACGGAAGGCGCGGCATGCAGGTTGGCCGCGGCCAGCTCGCTCTCCCCGAACGGAAAATCCGCCGCCGAAATATTCATCGCATCGAACAATTCCTCGGTCACCATGTTCACCACGAATTCGCCGCTGGCCAGGATATTTTTGGCAGTGTCCTTCATCTCCCCCGCGTCATTCACGCCGACGCTGACGATCAGGTAGATCGGATTGCCGCTGACCGCGTTGAAAAAACTGAATGGCGCGAGATTGACCACGCCGTCGGCATTCTGGCTGGTGACCCACGCGATCGGGCGCGGCACCACCAGGTTGGTCAGCAGCTTGTAGTTGTCTTGCGGGGCATGCTGGGAAGGATCAATTTGCATGTGGAGCTCTCTCTGAATAATAAGTAACTTTACGGCATTGGGCTGCCATCTTACGGGGATTTCGATTCATAACAAAGCGGGACATTTTACTTTTGTTGCGAGGAACAATAGCCGGCCAGCAACTAAAGAAATGCGAAGCCGGCCGCAAGAGTTCGCTAGAATGTCCGTCCTCCCGCGGCCAGTCGCCGAACTTTCAGGATCGCATCATGAACGAAGAACGATTAGAAAATATCGAAGCAAAAATCACCTTCCAGGAAGACCTGATCGAGGAACTGAACAAGACGGTCTATCAGCAGCAACAAAAGCTGGCGCGCCTTGAAGCGATTTGCGAATCGCTGCTAAGACACATGGAATCCCTGGACGAAGCCGGGAATGTGAGCAGGACTGCCAACGAAAGGCCGCCGCATTATTAACAAAAATGCAGAGTGCATGGGTTGCGTTACGCTGTGCAACGGCAAACCCAACCTACGGCTAACGTGCTTTTGTAGGAGCGGGCCATGCCCGCGATTGTTTTTTGTTCGCGGGCATGGCCCGCTCCTACAACCCATTTATGCTGACGAGTACCCTTCTGACACAAACGAAACCTGACCCATGCTGAACAAACTGAATGACTTTCTATCCTCGATCATCGCCCCCGCGAGCGCCGAGACTCATCCCGAACACACCCTGCAACTGGCCACTGCCGTGCTGCTGATCGAGGTTATGCAGTCGGATGCCGAGAGCACAGCCGAAGAGCAGGCGACGATACTGGACATCCTCAAGGAACGGTTTCATCTGGCGGATGCGGAAGTGGCGAAACTGTCCGCACGGGGACAACGGACCGCAACGGCCACCAATGATTTTCACCAGTTTACGTCCCTCATCAACCGGGAACTGGGCATGCCGGAAAAGGTTCGCATCATCGAATACATGTGGCAGGTTGCCTATGCCGACAGGCAAATCAGCGCCCATGAAGACCATCTGATGCGCAAGATCGCCGGCCTGCTCTACATTGCCCACGGGGACTACATTGCCGCGAAAATGCGCGCCAAGCCTGCCGATCTGGAATAACACCGCCTGAAATAAAGGCTCCTGAACAAACGACGCGTGCCGCACTATCCCGACAGCCTGATTTGCGATTTGTGCTGCGCTCGCGGTAACTGCGGGTTCAAGAACAAGTTGCTGCCGCTCAATGCACCGAAGCGCTGCCGTCCAGCAGCACCTCTGCGGCGAACACCTGTTCCGCATCCACCTTGTCGAAGTGATAATGGCGGTTGCAGAATTCGCAGATCACCTCCGCCCTCCCCTGCTCGTCCAGCACCGACTGCACCTCATCCCGCCCGAGCATCTTCAGCATGCGCGCCACCCTTTCGCGGGAACACGAGCAGCTGAACGCCACATGCTGGGTATCAAACAGGCGCACATCCTCCTCGCCGTACAGCCTGCGTATCAATACTTCCGCAGGCAGGCCGAGCAGCTCCTCGCGCTGCAGCGTATCGGTCAGTATCGTCACGCGCTGCCACATATCATCATCTTGGCCTTCGTCATTTTCGGCAACGGCATGGCCGCCATCGCCCGGCATCTTCTGCAACAACATTCCCGCCGCGCCCTGCTCATCCGCCGCCAGCCACAGGCGCGTCGCCAGTTGTTCCGAGCGCTGCATGTAGTTCTGCAACACCCCGGCCACGCTGTCGCCATCCACCTCGACGATACCCTGATAAGTCTGCCCGCCATCGCGCGGATCAAGCGTGATGACGAAACGCCCGTCACCCACCATCTGCGCAAAACCGATCCCCTCCAGCTCGCCCTGCCACTTCGCCGTGGCGCGCACATTCAACTCGCCGTCGCACTCCACCACCAGCAGCGTCACCGGCCCCAGCCCCTGTATCTGCAAGATCAGCGAACCTTTCAGCTTCAGCGTCGCCGCCAGCAACACGGCCCCCGCCATCAACTCGCCCATCACCGCGCGCAGGGCCGGGGGATAGTCGTGCCGCTTCAACACCTCGCGCCAGGCATCATCGAGATGCACCAGCTCACCGCGCACATTGGATTGTTCAAACAGGAAACGCTGCAGGGAATCGGGATGGGGTATCTTTTTCATAGTGCGCGATTTTAACATGCCGGCATGTGCGTTTTCGAAGGACGGCATGGAATGAAAGTCGCGCCCCTCATTATTCCAGCATCATTTCTCTTTCCACGGCGCGAAGCCGATGGGGCGATTCTGCTTGGGTTCCAGCGGAGTCATGAGTTGGCGGATAGCATCGAAAACTGCCTTGAACTGGATGTCGTATTTCTTTTCGAGGGTGGCCAGTTTGCGCGAAAGTTCAGCGTTGGATGCCAGAATCTGCCTCAATCGTACAAAGGTACGCATGATTTCGATGTTTACCTGAATGGCACGGTCGCTACGCAGGACGCTGGAAAGCATCGATACACCCTGTTCGGTAAAGGCATAGGGCGCTGCCCTAATTCCACCCCAACTTGAAATCACAATTTGTGATTTCAAGTTGGCAAACTCTTCGGGGCCTAATTGAAACATAAAGTCTTCCGGGAAGCGTTCAATATTGCGTTTGACTGCCTGAACCAGAGCTCGTGGCTCAACTTCATACAGCTCAGCCAAGTGCATACTGAGCATGACCTTCTCCCCGCAAGGGGGACGCCGACGGGTACCCGGAGCCTAAGGCTCCACCCTCTCGCAGTGCCCACGGATAACAAATATCCGCGATTCGATTTGCTCAACAGACGCGATAATCTTCTTTTCTGACATTGCCATTTCCCTTTGCGTCATTCTGCAAAATCACCCACGTACTGAACGGCATCCGCATCGTAGAGAACGAACGTTCTTTTGTCAATAAACCGTGCTACGCCGCCAAAATTCCGACTCCCGTAGGAGCGGGCATGGCCCGCTCCTACCTCTCAGCTCCTCTTGTATACTTCACCCACATCAACACTCACTGTTACCCACCATGACCAAATCAGCATCCGACCGCACCGCCGCCCTTGAACTGGCCCATGATCTACTTGGCTTCATCGACGCCAGCCCCAGCCCCTGGCACGCCGTGGCGAGTGTCGAGGCGCGGCTGTTGGCGCAGGGTTACACCCGGCTTGAAGAGAATGCGCGCTGGCAACTCGCGGCGGGCGGGCGCTATTACGTGGTGCGCGGCGGCGCGTCGATGATCGCCTTCGTGCAGGGCAGCCAGCCGATCGCGGAAGCCGGCTTTCGCATCGTCGGTGCCCATACCGATTCGCCCGGCTTCAGGGTCAAGCCCAAGGCGGCGCTGGCCGGCGACGGACTCGCGCGCCTGGCGGTGGAAGTCTATGGCGGGCCGATACTGGCCACCTTCACCGACCGCGACCTGAGCCTGGCCGGGCGTGTCGTGTTGCGCACGGGGGCAACTCAGACTACGCGTTTGCTGCGCTTCGAGCGGCCACTGCTGCGGCTGCCCAACCTTGCGATCCATATGAACCGCGATGTCAACGAGCAGGGCCTCAAGCTCAACAAGCAAACAGAACTGCCGCTGATCCTGGGCCAGCTTGGCGAAGGCACAAGTGAAACCAAGGACGCCGAAGCACTGTTGCGCAAACTATTGGCCGATGGCGTGCAAGCAAATGCCGCAGACCTGCTGAGTTGGGAACTGGCTGTCTACGACGTGCAAAAGGGCTGCCTGTGGGGCGCGAACGAAGAGTTCATCGCCAGTCGCCAGCTGGACAATCTGGCCTCCTGCTATGCGTCCCTCACCGCGCTGATCGCAACCAAACAACCAACGGCCACCTGTGTGACGGCCCTGTTCGATCACGAAGAGGTCGGCAGCGAAAGCGCCGCGGGTGCCGGCGGCAGCTTCATCACCGACGTGCTGGCCCGCATCAGTGCGCACGCGAAACTGGACGAAGAAGACAGGCAACGTGCCATGGCGCGCAGCTTCTTCATCAGCGCCGACATGGCCCATGCCTACAACCCGAACTTCCCGAACGCCTATGAACCCGGCCACAAAGTAAGCGTGAATGGCGGGCCGGTCATCAAGACCAACTCGAACCAGCGCTACACCACCAACGCCGAGACCGCCGCCCGCTTCATCGGATTTTGCGAAAAAGCCGGCGTGCCCTGCCAGCAATACGCGCACCGCAGCGACTTGGGTTGCGGCAGCACCATCGGGCCTATCGTGGCGTCACAGTTGGGCGTCGCCAGTGTGGACGTTGGCTCGCCGATGTGGGCGATGCACAGCGCGCGCGAGAGCGCCGGTGTGCATGACCACGCCTACATGATTGCGGCTTTGGTGGCGGCTTTCAAAAGTTGAAAAAACCTCGCAGCGCTGCGAGGTTTTGCTTGGGCAACATTCATGGTCTATCCGTTCTTGGACAAATAGCACTTGACGGTTATAAACTATTTGTTTACTGTTATGCAATGATACAAAGCTTCGCCAGCGCAGAAACAGAGCAATTCTTTGGCTCGGGTAAATCGCGACGATTTCCTACGGAAATTCTCAAACGGGCGGCAATGCGCTTGACCCAACTGGATGCCGCTACACGTATCGAAGACTTACGGTTGCCGCCATCAAACAGGCTTGAGGCTTTGGCTCATGACCGCGCAGGACAATGGAGCATACGCATCAATGAGCAATGGCGAGTGTGCTTTCGTTTTGAAAACGGCGATGCTTACGACGTTGAGATCGTCGACTACCACTAAGGAGAATCATCATGGCAAAAAAAGGACTGCCCGCAATCCATCCGGGAGAATATCTGGGCGAGACACTGGGCGAGTTGAACCTCTCACAGGCCGGGTTCGCCCGCGCTATCGGTGTATCACCCATGCGAATTTCGCATGTCATTAAAGGATCGCGCCCGGTAACGGCCGAACTGGCACTGCTGTTCGGGCGAGCTTTCGACCAGTCGCCGCAATACTGGCTTAACCTGCAAGCGACTTATGATTTGAAAACAGCGGAGGCCAGCCTGGGCAAGCTGCTCAACAATGTGCATTTACTGGCGCATGCTTGATTGCAAGACCTGACCCCGATTGTTGACCCATATTTGGGGTCTATCCCGGATTATTAAAAAATATGGGGCCGGTCCCTATGTCACCTACAGTATTTCGAGAACACGCTCAGGCGGTCTGCCAATTGCCGCTCTGTCGCCATTGATCACAATCGGACGCTCCAGCAGTTTGGGGTTGCCTGAAATGATGTTCAGCCATTCGGAATCAGGTCGTTCATCTTTAGCGGAAATGCCGAGTTCCTTTGCGATTTCCTCATTGAACCTGATGATGTCCTTTGGTTCTTTACCCAACTTTTTCAGCACCTCCGCCAGCGCCGCCGTTGAAGGCGCGGTTTCCAGATAGAGCATCAGTTCCGGGGCTATCCCCTTTTCTTGTAGCAGGGTCAAAGTTGCCCTGGATTTGCTGCATTTGGGGTTGTAATACATTGAAACGCTCATGTGCATCCTTCAATATTAAGCAAGTTGGTTTATACAAATCATCACTAGTATCAGGTTAGCTCAGAGCCTTGTTGCTGTTGTTCTGCTACTTTTGTGCGGAGAGTCTGTTGAGCGCAAACTTCCCTGGGAATTCCAGCTGGCCGTTGATGCTCACAAGATGGTCTGCCAGCCGTGCATTGATCTCCGCGAGCGACTTGTCGCGTTCCATCAGCCAGAGTTCCGCTAGCCAGGCGTAATCCTTCAGGTTGGCTTGCAGGCTCAGCCGATTGGGGTAAGGCGTGGTGGCCGTGATCGTTAGCGGCTGCATGGAGGCGCACTCCTGCCGCGCCGCATCGGGCGGCACACCGATTGCGAGTAACTGCACGAACACCGCTTCTGCAAAACGCTGCGGCAACGTGGCGTAGGGTGCGGCCTCCAGCACCAAACCCAGACGGTCATGCTCGCTCATCGCCACCACCAGCTTCGGGCGCGTGTGCAACAGATTCATCGACCAATCGCCCAAGCGGTTCATCCCCGGCGCGGGCGGCATGCAAGGCTTAACCTTCATCGCGCCCAGCAACTTTTGTGTGCAGCGCAGTGCCGTCATACGTTCTCGCCGTTAATCAGATTGATAATCACATTAACCATGATCTCCCGCTCGTCCGGCTTGCTCTCTGCAATCAGCAGAGTAAACGCAACCAGTGCATTGTCGGCGACACGCTTCTCTCCCAAAGCGTTGTACAAAAAATCATGACGCTGCAAAAACCAGACAAAAATCGCTGCGGCGATGCGCTTGTTGCCATCGGTGAACGAATGATTCTTGACGATAAAGTACAGCAGATTTGCGGCCTTCTCCTCAATGCTGGGATACAACTCCCTGCCATCAAAAGTCTGGTATATCGTCTCCAGAGAGCTCTTGAAAGAACCGTCCTTCTCATTGCCAAACAGCCCGCCCAGATTCTCCTGCTTGCGCCACAGCAAAATCTGCCGCATCGCCTCATCGTAAGCGATCTTCTCATGCGCCAGTGTGCGCGTCCCCGTTACCTGCAAGCGCTGGTGATCGTAATCATCCAGCACCGTCAGCGCATGGCTGTATTTCTCCAGAATCGTCAGAATGCCGCGCGATTCGTCTGGCGATAAATTCTTGTTGTGGATCAACCGGGCAGACAAAGCGATCGTCTGCCTGAGCTCGTCCATTTTTTCCTGCTGCGCCTCCAGCCGCTGCTGGTTCAGCGTGTAGCCCTGCACCAGATACTCGCGCAGGCGCTGGGTCGCCCAGATGCGGAATTGCGTACCCTTGATGGAATTAACCCGATATCCCACCGATATGACAGCATCCAGATTGAAATACTCGATTTCGCGGCTGACCTGTCTGCCGCCCTCGGTTTGAACTGTTGCAGTTTTTGCAACAGTTGCTTCCCGAGGCAACTCGCCCGTGTCGAAAGTATTTTTCAAGTGTCTTGAAATAACTGACTTGTCGCGGTCAAACAATTCCGCCATCTGTAATAGTGACAGCCAGAGCGTGTCCCGCTCAAAGCGCACATGAATCTGCGTCTGACCATCTACGGTCTGGTAAATAGCGATTTGTCCATTAGATTCGCTCATCATTTTTCCCTCCTGCACTGCAGCTGTTCAATCTCGACGCACATAACGAGAACCACGGTGCAGAATGACAACCACATCGCAGAGAACGAACGCTCTGTCATCAATCAACCTAAAGAAGCTCGGCAACGTGCGATGGCGCTCAGCTTCTTCATCAGCGCCGCCACTGAAGGCGCGGTTTCCAGGTAGAGTATCAGTTCCGGCGCTATCCCCTTTTCCTGCAGCAGCGTTAAGGTTGCCATGGACTTGCTGCATTTGGGGTTGTGATACATTGAAACGCTCATGTCCATCCTTATTCTTCTCGAAAAATAACTTGGGCTGCGGCCCTGTTCCCTCAAATATAACGACCCTAGCCCCTTGAGTTTTCACTTTCAAACCACTGATCAAGCGCCTTCTTAATCTCTTCACCCGCCGAAATTGAAGAGCCCGAATCAAAGCTTTTCAGATTATAACCATCCTTTTTATCCCTTTTATCCAAGCTAAATATCTCTTTCCGCTTGGTGCTACTGTTATAGCTAACAGAGATAAAAGGAGAAAGCGAGATCACCTTCCCGCCGCCTGAGATATACATATGATTCGATGTCAACGGATCACTAAGCGACAATGCTTCTTGCTCGAAACAGGGATGATCTGCGTATTCCACTGAAACTGGACGCTCAGTCCACGGCAAACTGGACAGTCGGAGCGTAGCGACGCGGGGGTTGTTTTTTACTCCTGATTTGTGGGTTTAGTCAAACCTCTTTTGCTCTTTCTGATCGACTCTCCGGACA
>DATKVR010000148.1:0-18372 GCA_035529955.1 Gallionella sp. | reverse complement strand
ATGTCGAATTCTTCGGATGCGCGCACCCCGAAATAATTGGTATGCGGGTCGATCGACATGGCATAGGCATTCATGAAGTCCTGGAATACATCCTCGCTATTGACCTTGGACAGGCTGTCCAGGGAATTTTGATAGCGTTTGCCCAGCGTTTCGACGATGCTCTGCCTGTCCTTGCCGGCCAGTTTTAGTCGCAACCAGTCGTTCTTGACACGCTTGCGCCACAGGTCATTCAGCTCGGTTTCGGATTTGGCCCAGGGCGCATCCTTGCGGGTGAACTGGTAGCTTTCATTTTTGGTGAAATCGAAGCCTTTCTTCAGCAGGGAACGTGCATACACATAACGTTCGGCGATGCGTTGCTGGTAGAGGTTGTATATGCCGAACGGGATGCTCAGGTTCTCGTCAAGGATGGCATCATCGAGCTTGGTACGCGCATAGGCGAAATGGTCAATGTCAGCCTGCAGGAAGAATATCTTTTCGCTATCCAGCTCTTTCAGATAGTTGTCGAATATTTGCGCGGAGAGCTTATCGTCCAGCGGTATATCGCGGTAACTGTAGTGACTGAGGACTTTCGCGGATAACAGCGCAGCCTGCGCCTGCTGTTCCTGCGGCATCAACTGCGCGGCAGCCTGCGCGGTGTTGAATGCAACAATGGTGAACGCCAGCAGTATCCAGTGTAATGTAATTTTCATTTGTATAATCGCTTATAGTTGCGGATGGACAACTTTATGGCTGTCCAGTTCGATATATTATCCTATATGGGTAATCTATATGGATTCGATGACAAAACCCTTGCACTTAATAACCATTTTAGCAATCGCGATATGGGCTGCAACACAGGCGATCGTTATTCAGTTGCACCGACAGGCTTTTTTATAACTAATTAATATCGCTGTATTTTTAACGCGGGAGTGTTTGTGATGGAACGTCCCTGTTTCAACCGTGCCGGCCTGCAGGCCGGCACCCAACTATTAGGATACAACCATGGCTGGCTGGCTGCTCCCTGTACTCAAGTCCGTTCTGCCCTATGTCGGTACGATAGTCTCGACCGCCGCACCGGTGTTTACCAATAAAAGCAGCGATGATGCCGCCAATCAGGCGACATTGCTGCAACGGCAGATAACCGAACTCCAGTCGGCGGCATCAGCGAACGATGTGCACATCAGGGAGCTGGCAATCCAGCTGCAGAACACCGTGGCTGCCCTGGAGAAGGGCGCGTCGCTTGCTGACAGGCGCTACCAGTGGGTGCTGGTGTTGGCTATCCTGGCAATCATGTTTTCGGGCCTTTCCCTGGCGACAGCGTTGTACCTGATGCTTGGGTGGGGGTCTTGAAAGCCCGCGGGCATGCTCGCGTCTGCATAAGTTGCTGTTTTTAATGCAAGCGAGAGTGATCCGGTGCGTACGGGTGATTTATGAAAAGTGTATATGAAGCATCCACCGGACTCGACGCCCACATGATCCTGGACCTGCTCGGTCAACAGCGCATCGTGGGCCGCATCGAAGGGGAGTATCTGCAGGGTGGGGTCGGTGGGCTTCAGGCGATGGGACTGGTGCGCGTGCTGGTTCCCGAGGCGGACTACGAAGAGGCCAGGCGGATAATTCACGAATGGGAATCGCTGCAGCCGGCTCCGGAAAGCTCCGGACCCGAATCGCATACAACCGGCGGAATCCAGATATTCATTATCGGAGCGATCGTGGGTGCGTGGATCATGTACTGGATATTGAAGGGGACCGGTTAAGCGGGCCGGGAGTTCGCTTTTTTTCACGGTTGCACGAGATGCCCGGTCAGACGACCTTGATGCTTAACGTAACCGCCGCCCGCAGGGTATTGGCCGCAATGCAGCCGCGTTCGGCTATCGTGACCAGCTTGCCCAATTCCTCCGGCGGATTGCAGCGGGCGGATACCGACATGCGGATCGCGGTAAATCGAGCGGGTGCATCGGCCATGTCTCCTTCGATATCCGCGCGGGCATCTTTCAATTCGATATTCCGTGCCTTGGCTGCAGCCAGCAAATTGCTCATGAAACACCCGCCCAGGCCATTCAGTACGGCCTCGCCGCCCATCATGCCCTGATTGGCACCACCCTTGGCATCGGGCCTGTCCATGACCACCTCATGTCCGCGCGCATTGCCTCTGGATGCGGTGCTGCTGATTTGTTCCACTTTCACGTTTGCTGTTGCCATCATCATCTCCTGGATGATCGGTTAAAGGACGGTACGGGCCGAGTTCAAAAAACTGCCATATCAAATACTTTGTTATTTACCGTGTCACGTTCGTCCCGTCATCTGATCGAGTACCGGCAGCAGCGAACTGGTGTCCTGTTCGCCGAAACCGCTGCCCATTTTGCCGATGCCGATAAAACCGATACGCATAGAGCCGGGCCTTCGCAAGGAGTCAATCCGGGCAGTCTGTGCCGCCTTCCTTAATGCTGCGGGCTTGCCAATTGGTATTGAAAGGGGCAAGGTCAGGATATTATAGCGGCTCGAAATACTATTCGAGCCCAGCTCTTATAAACTGAATATACGCCCTGATCACCGATGAGAAAATCAGCCAAAACAGCGCCAGCCCATCGTCTGGCTTTACGCTTGCGCGAGATTGGGCAATTATTCAACTCGATGGATCCGACCCCGTTCCTGAACAAGGACCTTGATCCGGAAGCCGAGGCCTTTATCGAAACATGGGCATCAGGGTATGTGACCGGCAGTCGTTTTCATATAACCATCCATCTTGAGCAGTGGCCGGCAGATGGTGATCCCACCGAGATGTTGAGCGGGGCGATACACAACCACTTCAACTACAAAGCCGGGCGCACGCGTATCGCCTTGAAACGTCTTCTGCGAGACGGCCGTGCGAGTTTGATCATTGGCCTCATCTTTGTCTCGCTGTGCCTGGTTGCAGCCGATGTTATAGGCAGATCGGGCCCCAATGCCGGTTACTCGATCGCTCGCGAGAGTCTGACGATCATAGGCTGGGTCGCCATGTGGCGCCCGTTGCAGATATTTCTATACGATTGGTGGCCGCTACAACGGCAGGTTCGCCGCTACCATATGCTGAGCAGTGCGCATATCCAGGTGGTTCAGGGGAAATGAAAATAGCGGGATTAATCCTGGACGTTTTTGTGCCGTCTGCTGGTGTCGCATCACGGGCGCCTGTATCGACCCTGCAGCGCGGAGCCTGGTGAATCGGATTCGGGATAAAATGCCCCTGCCGGTTTGAATTTGCATTGGTGCCAGCTACAACGGTTTCAGTTGCTCGATATTCTTGAAAAGTTCTTTTGGGGTAAATGATGCGTGGCATGAGTTTGGTGGTCTTGTTGGCTGCACTATGTTTTTCCACGTTCAGCCACGGCGAGGAAACCGTAAAGGCCGGCAAACCGATCCAGTATAAGGAGGTGAATCCGGTAGCACTGCTGTCTTCCGACCAACCCAATCGCCTGGGTTGCACGCGGGATAGTTATGACCGGGGTTGTTTCATGGACTTTGTTCTGTCGTTGCGCTATCCGCTGTTCTACAAGGCGTTGCAGGAGGGGCACAAGTTCGACATGCTGCCGTTCTTTGCCTTTACCAGCCGGTTCGGGCAGTACAGCGGTTCGGTGCGCCATTCCTCGCCGGTTGTAACCAAGCTGTTCAACCCGAGTCTGTATTTTCGTTTTTACACGGCGAATTCAGTGAACCATGAATTGGGCATGGCGGACAGCAAGCAGGATTATTACGATGTGGGTTACGCGCATGAGTCGGATGGCCAGTACGTCGATTCTATTGCACTGTTCAATTCAACTGCAGCGAGTGTCGGTAGCCCGGAGATCGCGCAGGATTACATCAGTCGCGGCTGGGACTATCTGACTTACAGACGGCATCTGCATTTCCAGGCGGCGGGCAGAAACTGGATGGATATCGAGCTGAGATATTTTCTGTCATATGGCTTGTTGCAGAAAGGTAGCGAAGAATATTTTTCCTGGGAAGCGCCGCGTCCGATCACGCACATCAGCCAGGTGGATGGAATACGCCTGAAAGTGACGCGCGATGTCGATTTGAGCTGGTTCAAGGGAGTGAGCCTGTTCTATACCACTGGTTACCGTGATATCGCGCGATGGAACACTTTCCGTATGGAGCTGGGATTCACCCCGCTCAGCAATCTCCTGGGGCTGCCCATCATACTGTGGGGGCAAACCGGATATAACGCCAACGTCAGCCAGTATTATCGCAAGGCATGGTCCATCGGCCTGGCGGCATCGTTTGAAACTTACCAATGAACGCGATGCATTTCTGAATCACACCGGATTCATCGATGGTGTCGGGTTTTACCCGGGCAACTTCTGTCTTATTCCATTTCCAGATCGTCCTGTACCGCCGCCAGCCCGGCTTTCGCACAGGCCTCATCGGTCAATCCCGAAGGCGCCCCGCTGACGCCGATCCCGCCCATGATGTTGCCGGCAACATTGATCGGGATGCCGCCTGCCGATATCAGCAGATCGTCAATTTTTGGCACATTGTAGGAACCCTTGAAGCGGTCATCCATTTCGGAAGTCGGTGAATTGAATTCCATCGCGGTGTAGGCCTTCTTCAGGCTGATCGGTATCGAGACATCCATCGCCAGGGTATCGCGCAACACGACTTGCGGGTGCCCCCCCCGATCGATGACTGTCACCGTGACCGAGACACCCTCCTTGCGGCACTTGTCTATTGCCGCCTTGCCGATACGCATCGCGGTATCCAGCGACAGGCGCTTGATGTTGACCGTCAAGGGCTGCCCGGTATTGGCTGCGGCGAATGCCGGACAGCCGGCAGCGACTGAAAACAGACACACTGCACTTATTGCAATCGTTCTGGTATTCATTGGTAAGCCCCCCTGTTCAATTTCGGTTTGATTTGCGCCGGGGATTTGCAACGGCGCAGTGACGGGATGTTCGACTTGCAGCCTTACTGTGACGTGCCGGCAATCAAAAATCAAGGGGGCGGACTAAAAATCACCCGCCGGAAAATCGCAACGCAAACCGATCAGTTAACCCGGTAAGTCATGTGGCATGTCACGCATTGCTCGGTGACCCCGGATAGCGCGGCCAGGGAGCGGGATAAATCGCCTTCGCTGGCGGTCATCGCGAAGCGACTGGCAGCATGATGCATTGCAGTGCCGATTTTCTGCATCCCCGCGGGCATGAAAGGGGCCATATGGGCTGCATTATGGGATTCCAGAGAGCTCATTCCAATACGATTCTCAGCGATGTCAGAGGCCTTGTCGAACTCCCCTTTTGCGAGCGCCGCCTGAATCTCATGAATTGCCAGAAGATGGTCACGCATGCTGTGCAACATGTGGTTTTTCATCATTGCGGGCAAATCCACCTTGATTCGTGCGTCCTCGCCAGCGGCACAGGTCCGGAAAACCAGGGTCAGGGAGCCGGCCAATAGGCATGCCTGCAGCATTTTTTTCATTATGGACACTCCGTTTTCAAGAAAAAAACTTTCGGAACCGGATAGATATCATGCAATACGGACTTTTTGCCGACCCAAGCCCGTTTGATTACGCGGCGGTCTTGCGCAGCAGGTCAACACGTATCGGCATATGGAAAGTTGCTCCAGTCGGGGTCATGTAGCTGTTGAACTTCGAGCGCACCTTTTCGTGGGTATCGGCAGATAATCTGTGCTCGGTGTGGGTGACCTTGAGCACCTGTTCCTCGAACTGTGCGAAATCGGCAAAGTGCATCGGCTGCAAAAAAAATTTCTGTTCGGCCAGCGCCAGTCGACCCGAGGAAACCGCGCGATTTTCGGCCGAAAAAGCAGCCTCCCGGACCGCCCGTTCGTCATGGAAAAGCTTAATGACTTCATTGAAATTTCCCGCATATACCGGTTCGGAAATATAGGCCGCTCCACCCGGTTTCAGTACCCGGTGTATTTCCGAAAAGGCACGGTCCATCATTTCAATTGGCACGTGATGCAATGATTTGAACATCAGGACGATGTCGTAACTCGAATCAGGCGCCGGAATCCTCTCTGCGCCGCCATGCGCAAAGCGCACATTGGGCAAGTCGCTGACAGCGAGGTTTTTTGCGAGCTGTTTTTCATCCACTTCCAGGGCTAGCACCGAAGCGGCCTTGGCGGCAACAACGCGGGTCTTTTCCGCTTTTCCGCAGCCTAGTTCCAGTACCGTTGAGCCTTGCAGGTGAAGCATTTGGTCAAGGATATCGCCCTCGTTCGCCACAAGCTGTGCTTCGGGATCGGATATCAACATCTCGTTAATCTTCATATTGTTTTTTGTTATTTCGTGCGGTTATGATTCGCTTATTGTACCGGCTAACGAACAAGAATGCCGGCCCGGATCGTTTCCGGAGACCGATTCCGCATGCTGCGCGAAGCGGCTGACCGATGGCCCGAAAAAATCGGTCAATCGCAATGTTGCAGCAGCGGCTTTCGAGTAGACTACGAATTATCCGGTGCCCGAGAACCAACGCGGAACTTAGTCGATACTCTGCGGGACCAAGCTGAAATAAAAACTGCAACTGTTGAGGGTGAAATGAAACGAATTCCCAGGATATTTTTAACCTGTTTTACCCTGCTGCCACTCTGCATAATGGCAGCTTGCGCCAAACCGGATGTTGCAAAAATAAATTTGATCAACGACCTCGGCAGACCCGCAAAGCTGGATCTGTGCAAGGATGATGTGCACTGTGATGCGATTTCGGACTTGTGGACCCCGACGAAGCTCAACACTATGGAAACACATACGTTTGTTGTTTCGAACGAAGAGACGACCGTTTTTAAAATATCAACGATCGTCGATGGCAAGTCCGAGGAACGTTGTCTGCGAGTAACGGTAAACAAGGCGTTGAAGGCAGATCATAACAACGTGCAACTTTCATCCGCAACGGGTTGCTGAAACCGGCATGCCTGAGTTCACGGGCGCCAGTGAAGCAACTGTTCAACCCCCCAAATTGCGGGGTCGGGAAAGATGACAAGGTGGCTCGTCATCATTGGCATCATTTTCATTATCGCCGGCGTAGCCTGGCCATGGTTGTCCAGGTTGGGCATCGGCCATCTTCCTGGCGACATTTTTATCGAGCGTAAAGGTTTCAGTTTTTACGCGCCGATAACGACCAGCATCATCATTTCGGTGGTGTTGTCCATACTTCTCTGGATCTTAAGAAAATAACCGGCAAAACCGCCGGTCTGCGCTTGCGGGCAGGCAGACCACACCGGCGGTGCGCAGGCCGGTACTGGCAGGCATTCTGCGTTTCAGCGTTGCACACCGTTTGCCGCAACCCCGGACGTGCTTCTAAAATCAGGGAACTATTGCGATGCTTGCGATGCTTTCGATTTGCGGCCTGGTGCTGAAGGTGGCGTGATTCCTGCCAGCCTGCACCTTATCCCTATGATTTTCTCACCGTCCTCGAAGCGGGTCGAATGATAGGTCACAACCTCGCCTTTGGCGGCAAGTTCTGCCAGGTGGAGGCGTGTTTTGGAGAGTGAGAGACCTGCAGCTGCTGCAATTTCGGCATCGAGTCTTTCGCCGTTCTTTTTCAAGTATTGCAAAATTTGATTCATTTGATGGACGCTTATATTGTTTGAGTTAAAAAAGCCAGCTAATTACCAGCTATTATGATTTCAATCAGCCGCTTCCTTATCATGTAAGTGCGGTCCGGCTGGCAATTGCCAACGCAGTCCCAGACGCAATCATCAAGCCAGACATTAACAAAATACCGGTCATATTATAATACCTGTCCAGCGTAGTTATCACGCCAATCTTTTATTTACTTGATAACAAAGGCTTATTAAAAATCAATGCAACTTTAAATGTGACTGAAGGAATTTGATTTAGTTCCATCATGAGATTCATAACTTTTACGCCCCCTCCGAATACCCTGCACGGGAGCGTAAATCCCGGTTCCTGTGGATATGCCGGTGGTTCGGAGCGCCGGTGCTGCGGGTGACAACGTGATCGGAGTGCGGTCTGGAATATCACTTCAATCCAGCACCCGGCCGATATCCGCGGTGATCTGGTACGATCGGAGACGGGCAGCATGATCGAAGATCTGCGATGTGATCATCAATTCATTTGGGCCGGTCTGTTCGATGAATGCGTGCAATGAACGCTTTACTGTGTCGGGCGAGCCGATCGCTGCGCAGGCCAGCACGTCGTCGAGCATGTCGCGAAAATGCGGCGGGATGGTGTCCAGATATCCCTGCACCGGCGGCTGCAAGCGCTTGGGGTTGCCGCTACGCAGGCTGATGAATGCCTGCTGCATCGAGGTTGCGAGAAACTGTGCCTCGGCTTCGCTGTCCGCCGCAAACACGTTGTAGCCGAGCATCACATATGGCTGCGCCAACTGGGCGGACGGCTTGAAGGCGGAGCGATACAGCGCGATTGCCTGCATCATCTGTTCCGGCGCAAAATGCGATGCGAATGCATAGGGCAGGCCCAGGGCGGCGGCCAGTTGCGCCCCGAACAGGCTTGATCCCAGTATCCATATCGGCACGTTCAGTCCGGCGCCCGGAACGGCGCGAACCGCATGCCGTTGCGCTGCCGAGAAGTAACCCATCAGTTCGACGACGTCCTGCGGAAACTGGTTGGTATCCGCGGCGAGATTGCGGCGCAACGCGCGCGCGGTGAGCTGGTCCGAGCCCGGCGCGCGCCCGAGACCGAGGTCGATGCGCCCGGGATACAGTGATTCCAGCGTGCCGAACTGTTCGGCGATCACCAGTGGCGCATGGTTGGGCAGCATAATGCCGCCCGCGCCGACGCGTATCGTCGAGGTGCCGCCGGCGACATGCCCGATCAGTACTGCGGTTGCGGCGCTGGCGATGCCAGGCATACCGTGATGCTCGGCCAGCCAATAGCGCCGGTATCCCCAGCGCTCAGCGTGTCGGGCAAGGTCCAGCGTGTTACGGAACGAATGCGCAGCATCGCTGCCTTCGTTGATTGGCGCCAAGTCAAGGATGGAGAAAGGGATCATGTTTTCGATATTGGTGCGACAGGTTCGACGTCAGTGATGACAGTGTAACAAACGCAGCCACTCTTCATGTACATTGCAGACGATTATCCTGTATGCAAAGAGGGCAAGGCGGCGATGATCAGGCATGCCCCGATCATATTCTGCTACGCTGCTTGCTGTTCGCTGTGCGGGCAATCGTCCTGCAATCTCGCGTGATTTTAAGGGTCGGTCGAAACCAATACCCGCCTATTCCGGCGAGGAGCAATCGGGGATAGGCGCAGCATGGCTGACACATTTTGTTTCAATTTTATTTTTAACCGGGAGGCTGTGCGATGAGATCGGGATTTATCGGGCTGGGACAGATGGGCGCGGGCATGGCCGCACGCCTGCGCGGGGCGGGTCATGACCTGACCGTATTCAATCGTTCGGCGCAACGCATGCAGCCGCTGTTCAGCCAGGGCGCGCAGGGCGCGGAAAATATCGCCGCGGTGTGCGATGCCGATGTGGTGTTGACCATGCTGGCAGATGACAGCGCGTTGGAGGATGTGGTGCTGGGCCCTGACGGAATGCTGGCGCATCTCAAACCCGGCGCGATCCATGTTTCCTGCAGCACGGTGAGTGTCGCCCTGTCGGCCCGTCTTTGCCGCGAGCACGAACAAAGGCAGCAAGGCTATATTGCCGCGCCGGTATTCGGCCGGCCGGATGCCGCTGCCGCCGGAAAATTGTTCGTGGTCGCAGCGGGCAAACAGAACCTGATCGACAGGGTGCAGCCGCTGTTCGATGTTCTGGGCCAGCGTACATTCATCGTGTCCGATGCGCCGGAAAAAGCCAACCTGGTGAAGCTGAGCGGAAATTTCATGATCGCCTCGGTGATCGAGTCGCTGGGTGAGTCGATGGCACTGGCGGAAAAGGGCGGCGTGGATCGGCACCTGTATCTGGACCTGCTGACCTCCACTTTGTTCAACGCGCCGATATACAAAAACTATGGCGCGATGATTGCCGACAGGCATTTTGAACCTGCCGGCTTTGCCGCCCATCTGGGACAAAAAGATATGCGGCTGGCGCTGGCAGCGGCAGAAGAATTGAGTGTGCCGCTGCCTTTTGCCAGCGTGTTGCGGGATCGCTACCTTGAACTGGCGGCCCATGGCGGCGGGCATCTGGACTGGTCGGCCATCGGCAGCCTTGCGGCTAAAGATGCGGCGCTCATTCCCTGAGCTTGGTCAATTCGCCAGCAGGCTATCACACTCCATTAATTGCTTTTCTATTTTGAGTTCTAACTGATGTCTAATCATACTTCCCGCGATCGCTGGCTGCTCCCGCTCGGTCTTTTCATCCTATCCGTCACCTGGGGATACACCTGGGTGCTGGCCAAACAGGCGCTGGAATATGCGCCGCCCTTCGCATTCGCGGCAGAGCGTTGTGTCGGCGGCGCGCTGGCCTTGTTCGTCGCGCTCAAACTGATGGGCAGGCCGCTCAAGCTGATTGCGCCCGGCACCACGATTGCCATCGGTTTGGCGCAAGTGTCGGGCTTCATGCTGTTTCAGACCTGGGCACTGGTGGAGGGCGGCCCCGGCAAGACAGCGGTACTGATCTTCACCATGCCGATCTGGACGCTGCTGCTCGCCTGGCCGATCCTGGGAGAGCGTATTCGCGGCAAGCAGTGGCTGGCCGCCGCCAGCACACTCACCGGCCTGGTGCTGATCATCGAACCGTGGAGCATGCATTCCAGCCTGTTCAGCAAATTTCTCGGCGTCACCGCCGCATTGTGCTGGGCCATCGGCACTGTGCTGATCAAGCGCCTGCGCGCCAGACAGAAAGTCGATCTGCTCTCGCTCACCACCTGGCAGATGATGATCGGTGCGGTTCCGCTGGTACTTCTGGCGGTGGCGGTCCCGGAACATGCGACCGACTGGAATGCGGCGTATATCGGCATCCTTGCATTCATGTCGGTGATCAGCACGGCGCTATGCTGGTGGTTGTGGATCACGCTGCTCGACCGGGTGCCCGCATGGGAAGCCGGCCTTTCCGTGCTCGGCACCCCGGTGGTGGCAATCGTTTCCTCGCGCCTGATGATGGGGGAAGAATTCAAGTTGAGCGAGGCGATGGGCATCTTGCTCATCGGCACAGGACTGGCAATACTGTCCCTGCTCGGATGGATGTCCAGCCGGCGGAGTGCGGTCAGGTAATGCGGCCCGGAAAAAAATGGTGGCGGTATACTTGCAACAGCAAACAGTTCCAACCGGTTCCTGTTAATTAAATCTCGCTATCGCTCATGAAACAATTCCTGAAAACGCTCGAAACTGCGCCCGACAGCATCACCTTCAATGACACCATAAGCGTGATTGATGCAAATTACGACTTCATCCCCAGCGCATTCCGCAATGGGGAATTGCAGAACGAAGCCGGGCAGAACAACGGCTCCTGCAAAGTCTTCTCCTTCGCCAAATTGCACCATCTGACACCGCAGCAGACGCTGCATTGTTTCGGCAGCTATTACCGCGAAGACGTGCTCAAGCATCCGCAAGGCAGCGACCACCAGAACATCCGCAACTTCATCAAGGCCGGCTGGGATGGGATCGTCTTCGATGCCAATGCGCTCACGCTGAAGAATCGATGAGCGCAAAAACGGAGCAGGACACCCTGCCAGTGCAGGATTTTAAATAATAAAATTATGAAAAGCTCAACGCTTCCGGCTTCATTCTTTGGGATCGTACTCGGTTTGTCCGGCATGGGGCAGGCGTGGCGTGTGGCCGTGCCACTGTGGGGAATGCCTCACTGGATTGGAGAGGCCGTGCTGATATTAGCCGCGGCGGTCTGGCTTGCACTTCTGGTTTTCTATGTGATACAGGCATTGCGTCATCCCATGCTGGTTCGCAGTGAGTTTCTGCACCCCGTGCAAGGCAGTATGCCGGCGCTGCTTGCAGCCACTACGCTGTTGATCGCGCTGGCGGCTATTCCCTATTCCCGGACACTAGCCTATATCCTGACGACAGTTGGTATCTGCTGGCACCTGATATTTTCCCTATGGCATACCGGCACCATGTGGAAAGGCGGGCGTAATGCCCTGGATACAGCGCCCACACTTTATTTGCCCACAGTGGCGGGAAACTTCACCAGTGCTGCCGCCCTTGGTGCCTTGGGGCATCCCGATTGGGGATGGCTATTCATGGGTGCGGGGATCTTTTCGTGGCTGGCATTGGAATCGCTTGTTATCCAGCGAATTTTGCATCCGCAAGCGTTTCCCACCGAGCAGCGAGCATTGCTCGGTATCCAGTTTGCGCCACCCGTTGTTTGTTCCATGGCCTGGCTTGCAGTGAGTCCGGGCAGTACCGATCACTGGTTGCTTATGCTGTGGGGCTACGGCTTGTTTCAGATGTTGCTGGGTATCAGACTGACAAGCTGGTTTGGAGCGCAGCCCTTTTCAGCCGCATATTGGGCTTTCACTTTCGGTATAGCATCCGCAACCGTTACCGGGTTGAAACTTGCATTGGCCGGTGTGGATGCCGCGAGAATACTGTCGATCCCGGTTTTTATCGGGGCGAATCTGTTCATAGGATATTTGCTGGTGCGTACCGCGTATCTGCTGTTTACGCGCCGGCTGTTGCCGCCGCACCCTGCTTGAGGGGAAAGTATGTCGAAGTGACGCGGTTTATATAGACAACCTGCCTGATAACTTACATCAAATTCCTTCGGGCAATAAACCCTGCTTGGGAACCAGTGCAAATTGTATTCGAGGGTCGCTTGCCCGGGCGGCACCAAACGCGGCAGTCAAAAGCAACGCAGCGGGAGTGAATGGGCCATCACCCTGCAAGCAGACGGCCCTCTGATTCGCGCCAAACATTACGGCAAGGTCCCCGCGAACATCAGCACGCCTAACCCGTACTCCAACCTCTGGGGCGCTTCATGCCGGCAATCCTGCAGGCCTGCTTCACATAGCCGTACGGAAACAGCTCGAATATTATGTTGCGCGAATCAGGCCCCAATCGCTCAGCAAGATGCTTCGTTACATGCCGGACATCCGGGGCGACCTGGCTTTCGTCATACCACTTTCGCATGAAGTTGATCGCATCCCAATGATCTGCCGTCAGTTGGATATTTTCCTGATTGGCGAACTCGTTGGCTATTTCTTCCGTCCAGGTTAACGGGTCAACCAGATAGCCTTCTTCATCAATGTCGGGCAGCTGCATATTTTTCTCCTCTTTAAGCCAGTGCAATGATCAAGGTAAATCCGTGAAATTGACCATACAAAAAACATACTCGGAAAACCAGATAAAACTATATATCAAATATATCATATCGTGATATTATTGCAACATGATGTATGCATCCCGATCACATAAATTTATATGGAATGGTCATGGCTGGAAATATCCTTAGCAAGGAAGAATTCAAGACACTTTCCGATTTCCGCTATCAGCTGCGCTGTTTTGTGCGGTTCAGTGAGGACATTACCCGTAAATTCGGGGTCACGAATCTGCAATATCTGCTGTTGCTTCATGTCAAGGGATACAAAGATCGCGAGTGGGCGACGATCGGTGAACTTGCCGAAAGATTGCAGACCCACCATAACGGCGTGGTGTCGCTTGCCTCGCGTTGCGAAAAGCTGGGTTTGATATATCGGCAGCGGGGAACCGCTGACAAGCGTGAAGTGCAGGTATATCTCACGCCGGATGGCAACAAGCTGGTGAAAAAAATTGCGAGTTTGCATCGCAATGAGCTATTGAGCCTGCAGGGAAAATTCAAGATTCCCGGAAAACAGGCATTGGGGGTGAAATCATGATTAACAGCACACCAGCCAATCAATCTGCCGATTCGATAAATCAAGATGGCTAAAAAATTCCCAATACATCCCGCACACCCGGAGCGGATTTGCTGGGGTTGCGATAAATACTGCCCGGCTAACGACATGTGTTGCGGCAATGGTTCGGACCGCGCGCAGCACCCGCTTGAGTTGTTTGGAGATGACTGGTTAGAATTTGGCAATCAGCAAGTTGATCTGTCAAAAAAACCGAAAGATTCCGGAAGTTAAATGCCTTGCACCCGGCAATCATTTAGCCAGAAGTAAGCTGGCAGGTATCCAAATCCGCCAGCATCATTCTGATACGTATCACTCATCCTGTTCAACACCTGTGCGATCTCGTTACCAAGCCGACTCTTGGCCGAACGGATTGTGCGTATGGCGCACACCTTCAAGCAGCATGGCGTCGTCGCAAGGATAGGCGACTCGCCAAGGCGGGAAATCGAAGAGGGATACGGGCTGTTGCGCGCATGGATGGTGAAAGCAAAATAAACGGGCCAGCCCGGGCACAACCGCCAAACCTGAAAATCCAGGAAAATGTGCCCGCGTTAATTCCCTTGCCCGCCGCCAAACTCGATATAGTGATCTCTATAATTGATTTTCCGGACTGCGGTGATGGAACTACTGTATAGATATTTGCTCGACCATTGGATTACGATACACGGGCTGGCCGTGATCTCGGGCTTGGCAGTTTATGTCACCACATCGCATACCCTGCATCTGCGCCGTCATCCTTCTGCCGCCATCGTCTGGGTCGCATTTCTCATTGCGTTCCCTTATGCGGCACTGCCGCTCTACCTGGTGTTCGGCATAAGGAAAGTGAAGAGTTACCGGTCCACATCCGGCAAGTATGAATTTGCCGCGCAAACTTCCGGTCCGGGTTCTGTTCCGGACCGAACCCGGCAGCTTGCAGCCATCATGTCGCTTCCTGACGCTTCGTCCTACCGTCAACTGCATATACACCAGGACGGTACAAACGCCCTGCAGGCGTTGCGCAACATGATCGCTGCGGCACAACACAGTATCGACCTGAGCACGTTCATTTTTGCGCGGGACAACCTGGGTGACGAGATCGCCGCGAGCCTCAAACGGCGTGCCCGGCAGGGGGTAAGGGTGAGGTTATTGGTTGATGGAATTGGCGCTTACCTGGGCAAACGTGCCAATTTCGACAGCCTGTCGGCAGCAGGCGTTCAGGTTGCGCTGTTTGTGCCCCCGCTGCGCTCGTCCTTGCGGGGCCGCACCAATCTGCGCAATCACCGCAAGATGGTGATCGCAGACAACGAGTGGCTTTGGTGCGGGGGCAGAAACCTTGCAACCGAATATTTCGAGGGAGATGCGACCACTTCGCGCGGTAGTCCGCCGTGGGTGGACTTGAGCTTTGATCTGCATGGCACGCTGGCCCGGCAGGCTGAACAGCAATTCGAGCAGGACTGGGCGTTCGCGACCCGGCGTGCAATACCCGGGCCGTTCTCTGCGGTCGATCCGGCCCCGCGCCACGATGCCGCGATGGGTCAGCTGATCGCGAGCGGCCCGGACCAGATCGACGATACGCTTTACACTTTGCTGGTGTCGGGCTTCTTCCTGTCGAATAAACGCATCATGGTGGCCACCCCGTATTTTGTTCCCAACCCCACGCTGCTGATGTCGCTGACATTGGCAGCCCGCCGCGGTGTCGCGGTTGATCTCCTGTTGCCGAGAAAATCGAACCATCGCCTTGCCGATCTGGCGCGGCACCGTGCGCTTAGGGAACTGACCTCGGCAGGCGGACGCGTCTGGATTTTGCCGGACATGATCCATGCCAAGGCTATGGTGATAGATGACGGGCTCGCGCTGGCGGGTTCGGCCAATCTGGATGAACGCAGCCTGTTCCTGAACTATGAATTGATGGTTGCCTTCTATGAACCGTCCGACGTCGAGCGTTTCGCCGTATGGATCGAATGCCAGCGCAAGACGGCAGCATCCTATCGCGCAAAGCCGCCCGGAATATGGCGCGAGGTCGCGGAAGGAATGCTGTTGTGGCTGGCTTTTCAGCTATGAGTTGTTCGTGTGCCAGCGCACAGACCCTGCAGATTCACCGGCCTATTCTCCGTATTTGAAGCCCCCGGTTCGGCACCGCGCGCAGCATAAATTGCGCGCGGCGCACAGGGTACTTCCAAACCTACTAAAGGAGACCAGCATGAACCGAAAAGCAATTGTTTCTACAATGATGGCGATATCCCTGATCATGTCGGGATTTGCCTTCGCCGATGGCAACGGAGAGCAGCACGATCGGGGTGGCGACAGGCATGATCGGCGCGGCGACAGGCACGATCGGGGCGGTGACAGACATTCATATCAGCATGATCGCGGCGCCGGTCCTCATCGATACCACAATGGTGATCGGCTTCCAGCCTCGGAACGCTCGAGGCGGCACGCGGTCAATAACTGGCACGAACATAATCTGAGAGCGCCGCCCAGAGGTTATCGCTGGGTCCAATCAGGCAACGATTTTATTCTGGTTGCGATCACCACCGGCATCATCGCTGATATTTTGTTGAACCACTGACCCATTGCAGGCGCGAATAGCGCTGTCGTGCCATTAAAATTCCGGACCGCGTCCCGCATGCTGGAGCGCGGGCCGGAATGCCTGGTTTGCCGGTGGCAGGTCACGGTAATCGTGGTTAGTACTATATGGATTGCCACTGTTTCGGAGCTTGGCAAAGAAGTGAAGGCAACGGATCCGCGGGGTTAAGCACGATTACCCGCACAAGTTTGTTCTATTGAATGCAGCGATGCTCGCGGCGCTTTCATTTCGGTAGTTTTCATGGAATCATCCCTGCCTTTGAATCCAACAGGTATCCGGATGGACAACACGACAGTCAAGCGTTACCTGCCGTGGGTGGTGGCGACTACACTATTCATGGAGCAGCTGGACTCGACCATCGTCAACACGGCTGTTCCGGCAATGGCTGAAAGCCTCCATGTGGAACCATTGAGCCTGAAGGCCGTTGTCGCCAGCTATATATTGAGCCTGGCCGTGTGCATACCCATCAGCGGCTGGATGGCCGACCGTTTCGGCACGCGCCGCGTGTTCGGCACGGCGGTGACGGTATTTACCGTTTCTTCTTTGCTTTGCGGTCTTTCCCTGAACGTGACGATGCTGGTTGCCGCGCGCATCCTGCAGGGCATGGGTGCTGCGATGATGATGCCGGTCGGACGCTTGACCATTATCCGTACCTTTCCCAAGGCAGAGTTGCTGAGGGCGATGAATTTCGTGATCATCCCGGCATTGATCGGGCCGCTGCTGGGCCCGACGATAGGCGGCCTGATCGTGCACTGGCTGCCGTGGCGCATCATATTTTTCATCAATATCCCGGTGGGTATCGCGGCGCTGCTGCTGATCCATCTGCATATGCCGGACTATCACGGAGACGGACAGCGGCCGCTCGATGTGATCGGTCTGGTGTTGTTTGGCGCTGGCACGGCACTGCTTTCCTGGTTGCTGGAGATATTCGGCGAACACGATATCGGGGAAGGTCCGGCGGCACTCCTGTTTATGACATCACTGGGATTGCTGGCCGCCTACGGATGGCATGCCAGTCGTACCCGCTACCCGCTGCTGCGCCTTGCGCTGTTCCGGGTCCGCACATTCCGCGTTTCGGTGGCCGGTGGATTCATCACCCGACTGGGTTTGGGCGGGCTGCCTTTTCTGCTGCCGTTGCTTTATCAGGTCGGCCTCGGTTACCCGGCATGGGAATCGGGATTGCTGATGATGCCCGCCGCTGCCGCGGCCATGGGAATGAAGCTGATCTCAATCGGCATACTGCGCCGGTTTGGATTTCGCAACATCCTGATTGTCAATACGCTGCTGATGGGTGGCACGATCAGTCTGTTCGCCCTGGTTGGTGCCGCAACGCCGATCTTTGTGATCGTGATTCTGGGACTGACCCAGGGATTTCTCAATTCGCTGCAATTCTCGAGCATGAATGCCATGGCCTATTCAGACATAGGCGAATCGGACTCGAGCATGGCAAGCACGCTGGCCAGTTCCATGCAGCAGATGTCGATGAGTTTCGGCCTGGCCTGTGGAACCCTGGTGGCCGCCTGGTATCTTGGCGATGTTCCGCAGACCGATCATGCAGCGGTCACCAGTGCGCTGCACTATGCATTTTTGACCCTGGGGGGGATGATATTGCTCTCATCATTGTCGTTCTGGACATTGCGGGCCACAGATGGAGAGAATGTCAGCAAGGGCGGCATCGTCGCGTGACGGCCCGGCGTATTGGGGATTGCAAAGTGCGTGCCCTTGCTGGGTTTGCGCCGCTGCCCTGCCGGGTGTTTTTCGCAGCGGCGTTGCGGAATGTTTCGGAAAAAACCCCTTAAGACTGTCCCGCCGCCTGCTTTACCATCTTCTTGCCGCGCAGCACCTCGATGATCTCCGGAATCACCCCCGGATCGTCGATGGTTGACGGCACCATGTATTCCTTGCCGTTGACAATGTTGGCCAGGGTCTTGCGCAGCGTCTTGCCGGAGCGGGTCTTGGGCAGCCTGGCCAGGATCACCGTGTCCTTGTAACAGGTGATCGCACCGATGCTTTCGCGTATGCGGGTGATCAACTGCTGTTGCAACTCCGCCTCGGAGATGGTCACGCCCGACTTGAGCAGCACCAGCCCC
>DATKVR010000147.1:0-9466 GCA_035529955.1 Gallionella sp. | reverse complement strand
GGAAGGAAACGCGGTGGTCAGGTCGAAATTGTGCGTGATCGCGTGGGGCGGGTAATCGGCCGCCAGCGCCCAGTTCGCCGGTGCGTTCATCCCGGTGGCAGCCGGGTCGATCACGATGCCGGGCGGAAGCTGCAGGCCGAGTTTTTCGGCAAGGCGTTCCAGTCCGTGCAGGGGGCCGGGGTCCACCAGCCAGAGCAGGTTGCCGCCGCGATCGACATAGCGCAGGATCTTGTCCACTTCACCCGGCATCAGATCAACCTGCGGCTGGGTGATCACCAGCACACTGACATTGTCGGGGACATCCTGGGCCAGGGCCAGATCAAGCGGGGCCAGCTGAAATCCGCTTTGCTTGAGTTTGGCGCCGAACAGCGAGCCCATGTCGAAGTTGGCGATGCCGTCCAGTTTCGGTTCACCGTGCCCGACCAGATACATCACGGTTTGATTGACGGTATGCGCCAGGCGCAGCAAAGTTGAGGTGACGATCGCTTCGTTGATCTTGGTCAGGTGTTCGCTGCGTCCGGCGTATTCGATCACCATTTCCCCGTTGAAGCGTACCTGTGCGGCACGTGCCTGTTCGATATTTTTCGAGGGGTCGACGAATATTACTTTGATATCGGGCTTGTAGCGCTGGTACAGCGACAGGAAATTGCCGATGATCTTGCGTATATCGCCCAGCCGCGCGTCCTGCTCGGTGGCATACACGGTGATATTCACCGGACCGTTCATCTGCTTGAGCACCTCGATGCTGTCGGGGTCCAGGCTGTTGATGCTGTTATAGGTAACATCGCGCTGCAGATGATGGTGGCTGGCCAGATAGCCCAGGGCGATTGCCGTACCGGTCAACGCGACCGCGAATAGCAGGTTGCGAAACGAGTGATTCCTGAAAAATTTACGCAGCATGGTTCACCCGTATACGCGGTTGTTGTGCAGGTGCCGGATCGCCAGCAGCAGAAATACCACCGTGAACAGGACAAAGAATGCCGCATCGCCGCTATCAAGCAGCCCGTCGTTGAAATTGAGGAAGTGATGAAGCGGCGAAATGGAATGCCAGGGTGAATCCGGCGCTACAGCACCGATGTCGGCCAGCCACAAGCCAATCAGCACCGCAAACGAGCCTACCGCGGCGATCACCGGTTGCGCGGTGAGCGCGGAAATGTACAGCCCCAGCGCGATGTAACTGGCGGTGAGCAGAAACAGGCCGAGCATATTGCTCAACAGCAGACCGTTGTCCAGACTTGTGCCGAGTGACAGCGTATAGATCATCAGCGGCACACTGACCATCAGCACGGCCAGAAAGACCAGCAAGCCCAGAAATTTCCCGAGCACGATCTGCAGCGTGGACAGCGGTGACGAAAGCAGCAATGCAAGCGTCTGGTTGCGCCGCTCCTCCGCGATCAGGCGCATGGTGAACAACGGCACCAGCATCATCAGCAGCAGCGCAACCGTATTGAACATCGGGGCGGCGACCATGCTCGTTACCCCGGGCGGATTGGCAAGCTGGGCGAGTTGCGGCTGTATATCGAGGAACGCTTCCAGCCGCGCCAGGAAAAACCACGCGAAAATGAATTGCAGTGCCGCCAGCACGAACCAGGTGGACGGCATGGCAAAAAGGCTGCGCAGTTCGCGCAGGGCGAGCAGGCGAATCATTGCTCCGCTCCTGCGCCTGCACCGCCCAATGGTCGAGTGTCCGGCGGTGTACCCCTTGCGGGTGCCGTCAAGGCCGATTCCGCATCGGTGATCCTGACGAACACGTCTTCCAGCGTAGCCTGCAGCGGCGTAAGTTGCTCCAGTTGCCAGCCACGCTGTTCGGCCAGGGTGAGCAAAGCAGCTTTGGGATTTGCTGTTGTGGAATTGCTGGCAGGCGCGTGTAACACGCGGAACTGCGTAGCCGAAAGTTGCTCGACGTGGCTGATCCCCTCGATGGCCTGCAGAACGTCCAGCGGCGGCGGATTGCGCAGGCCGATCACAAAACCGGATACGCTGCCGTGCTGCTGCATGTGCGCACTGGTATCGCCATAGATCAGCTTGCCCTGCTGCATGATCTCGACGCGGTCGCAGACGCTTTCCACCTCGCCGAGCAGATGCGTGGAAAGGATCACGCTGTGGGTGTCACCCAATTCGCGGATGAGTGAACGAATATCGCGGATTTGCGAAGGATCGAGGCCGACCGTGGGTTCGTCCAGCACAATCACGGCGGGTTCGTGAATGATGGCCTGTGCAATCCCGACGCGCTGCTGGTAACCCTTGGACAGCATGCCGATGGTCTTTTTGCCGACCGCTTCCAGGCCGCAACGCTGTTTGGCCCGTGCCAGTGCTGCGCCAACCCCGGCAGACTTCATGCCGCGCAAGCGCGCCGCAAACACCAGATAATCGTTGACGCTGAGTTCGCGGTACAGCGGCGGTGTTTCCGGCAGGTAGCCGAGATGTGACTTGGCCTGCGCCGGATGATGCAACAAATCGATGCCGCAGATGTCTATGCCGCATTGATTTTCGCCGGCCCCATCCGGCAACAGACAGCCGGTCAGCATCTGCAGCGTGGTGGATTTTCCCGCGCCGTTGTGCCCCAGCAAACCCAATACCTCGCCGCGTCTCAATTCCAGCGAAACCCCGTGGATGACCTGGACAGAGCCAAAGCGGCGCCACAGGTTGCGGGCGGAGAGTGTAATTTCGGGAGCGCTGTTGGACAAGGGATCGGACCGTCGTTGTTGTGTGTTTGGGGCAAACCGAATATGCCGGGGTTTGCCAGGTTGTACGGCGAATAATTCAGCCGACCTTAAAGTCATCCGGCACAGAAACATCAATTTGCAGCGCCACAGATGGCCTATATATTAGCAAGAAAACTTACCCGCAACGCAGCGGACAGGACGAAATCCGGATTTTTTGCGGCTGCCTTGGCCTAATTAACCTAAATATAACTTATTATATGTACCCGATAAAAAGCAGTATGGTCATGACCAAGTTGAAATACACCCTACTCGCCAGTCTGTTGCTCACCGCTTGTGCGCATATTCCGGCGAACCCTGTCACGCCAGCGGATGCCGGTATCCGGAACGCGCAGCCAGCCCAGTCCGGGCAAGCCGTGACCCGGACAGAAGCGCCGCCGCCTGAGGCAGCGCCGACGGAAACACCCATGGTTTTACCCAACGTCAAGCTGAGCAGCGGCTTGTTGTACGAGTTTCTGCTGTCGGAAATCGCCGCCCAGCGCGACAACGGCACGGTCGCCGTCGACAGCAGCCTGAATTTGGCAAAAACAACGCGCGACCCCCGCCTCGCCATGCGCGCCGCCAATTTCGCGCTCAAATTCGGCCAGCCTGACAAAGCGGTCGAGGCACTCGAGATTGTGCGCGAAACGGATCCTGCTTCGATCATGGCCAGGCGCATGCTGTCTTTGGTATTGCTGCACATCGGCAAAATCGACCCGGCCCGCGATGAATTAGCCGGCCTGTTAAAGGCAGACGAAAGTCATTCCGCCGAGAATTTCATCCAGATATATCAAATGCTGGCCGCCTATCCTGACCAGGCGGCGGCGCTAAGGGTGATGCGCGAACTTGCGCAACCCTATCCGCGTGTGGCTGAAGCCCACTGGGCTGTGGCGCAATTGGCGCAAGCGTCCGGCGATAGCGAGCTCGCCCTGAACGAGGCAAAGCAGGCGCGCACCCTGCGTCCGGAATGGAATATGGCGGTATCGCTTGAAGCGATATTGTTGCAGAAATCCAATCCGCAGCAGAGCCTGGATTTACTGCGCAATTATCTGTCCACCTATCCCGATGAGCATGAAATCCGCATGCAGTATGCGCGTGAGCTGCTTGACCAGAAGCAGTACAAAGCAGCGCGGGAACAATTTCAGTACATGGCGGACAAGAATCCGGACAACCCGGAATTCGCCTATGCCATTGCACTGATTTCGCTCCAACTGAATGATCTGGACAGTGCCGAGACGGAACTCAAGCAGGCACTCAGCAAGGGCAAAAAAGATCAAGGTACGGTGGAGTTCTACCTGGGGCAGTTAAGTGAGGCAAAAAACCAAGACCAGGAAGCGCTCACCTATTATCGCCAGATCAAGGATGGCGATTTTCTGGTGCCGGCGCAAATCCGCACCGCTTATTTGCTGAGCAAGCTCGGCAAGCTGGCCGAAGCCCGCCAGATCCTGCATGAGATACAGCCGGCTGACGACCAGCAGCGCGCAAAACTGGCCATGATTGAAGCCCAGCTGTTGCGCGAGGCCAACCAGTTCGGCGAGGCTTACCGGGTGTTGGATCAAGCGATGCAAAAGCAGCCCGAAGATATTGACCTGCTCTACGAAACCGCAATGATGGCCGACAAGATCGGCAAACCCGCCGTGTTCGAGGAACTGATGCGCAAGCTGATCAGGATCAAACCGGACTACGCGCAGGCTTACAATGCGCTTGGCTATGGCATGCTGGAACGCAACGAACACATCCCGGAAGCGATGAGCCTGGTCCAAAAAGCGCTGCAGCTTGCGCCCAATGATCCCTCCATCATGGACAGCGTTGGCTGGGGCTACTATCGCAGCAACAAACTGGATCAGAGCGTGGAGATGCTGCGGCGCGCATACGCCGGCGATGCCAATCCCGAGATCGCCGCACATCTGGGCGAAGTTCTGTGGGTACGCGGTGACAAGGCAGAAGCAAAAAAGATATGGCAGGACAGTCTCAAGAAAAATCCCGGGAACGAGCCGTTGCAGGCAGTGATCAAGAAATTTGATCCGCAATGATGCGCTGGTGGGTTTTTCTGGGGTTGTTGTGCGGGTTAAACGGCTGCGCGTTGCTCCCCGCTTCTTCTGCACCGGATGTGCGCCCCGCGCAATTCGATACCGCCTCGTTTGCGATGAATGGCCGGATTTCGATCAATAACGATGGCGAGCGGCACTCCGCGGGGCTGCACTGGACACACCGCGAAAATTCCGATGAATTCCTGTTGCTTACACCGCTCGGCCTCACTGCGGCGCGCGTCTATCGCGACCAACACAACGCCACACTGGATGATGGCCACAAGCACTACCAGGCCGACAACGCCGAAGCGTTGATGCAACAGGTGCTGGACTGGCATTTTCCGCTGCGCGGCCTGCATCAATGGGTGTTGGGACTGCCGGATAACGACAGTCACGCGCAAATCACCCGTGACAACAAGGGCCGCATCAGCGAATTGCTCCAGGATGGCTGGGTAATCCGCTACTTGCGCTACACTCCGGACAATTTGCCGGCGCGCCTGCAGTTGAGCCATGAACATCTGACGCTGTTATTACTGATCGACCAGTGGCAATGGAATCCGCATTGAGTCCGCTGCAGCGCACGCGAATGCGCGGCGCATGCGACAGCCGGCAAGACTTTACAATGAACCATGGGGATCTTGCCGCTATTCCCCGGGGGCTGTGCGGATTCGCGCTGCCCATAACAATTGTCCGTTAATCTCCAAGTTATCAAGCAAGCGGATTATTCGAGATGAAACTCTCCTGCCCCGCCCCGGCAAAATTGAACCTGTTCCTGCATGTCGTCGGGCGCAGGCCGGACGGCTACCATTTGCTGCAAACCCTGTTCCGTTTTATCGATCTGCAGGACACACTGCACTTCAGCCTGCGCGAAGACGGCGAAATCCACCGTATCAATGCCATCGAAGGCGTACCGGAAGCCCAGGACTTGTGCGTGCGTGCGGCGCGCCTGCTGCAAAGCGAGACCGGTTGCGCTGCCGGCGCCGACATCATGATAGACAAGCATATCCCGATGGGCGGCGGGTTGGGCGGTGGCAGCTCGGATGCGGCAACCACCCTGATCGCGCTGAACCGCCTATGGTCGCTGGGTTTGACGCGCACGCGCCTGATGCAGCTTGGTTTGCGTCTGGGCGCAGACGTACCGGTATTTATTTTCGGTGAAAATGCGTTTGCGGAGGGTGTGGGCGAACAGCTGCAAGCCTTTCACTTGCCTGACGCGTGGTATCTGGTGCTGTTCCCGCCGGTACAGGTGCCGACCGCGCAGATTTTTGCACGCCCGGAATTGACACGGAATGCAGATTCCATCACAATGCGCGCCCTTTTGGAACGGGAAGTTCGCGGCCAGCGGCAATTTCGCAACGATTTGCAGCCGGTGGTATGCGGTCTCTACCCGGAAGTGGCGCGTTACATTGCCAGCCTGGACAATTTACGGGTCGGGAACGGGTTCGACAGCGCGAGAATGACCGGATCGGGCGCATGCGTATTCGCCGAGTTCGGCAGCCGCAAACAGGCCGAGACAGTCATGAAGCAACTGCCGCACGGAATGCTCGGTGTGGTGGCACAAGGTTTAACAAGGCATCCGTTGCATGATTGGGTGCCAGAGTAAGGCAATGCTTGCAAACTTGCGTAAGCGGGTTGTTGGCAATTGCGGCAGATTTATTGGGGAGTCGCCAAGTGGTAAGGCACTGGATTTTGATTCCAGCATTCGTAGGTTCGATCCCTACCTCCCCAGCCAGTTTTCTGAGATATATTGAGGAATTGACGTGTCCTACGACAGCTTGATGGTATTCACCGGCAATGCCAATCCTAAGCTCGCAGAAGCGGTTGCGCGGTACCTGCATATTCATCTCGGTCGCGCCAAGGTAGGGCGTTTCTCGGACGGCGAGGTGATGGTGGAGTTGCTTGAGAATGTGCGCGGCAGAGATGTGTTCGTGCTGCAGTCCACCTGTGCGCCGACCAATGATAATTTGATGGAAGTGCTGGTGATGGTGGATGCGCTGAAGCGCGCTTCAGCCGGACGCATCACCGCGGCAATGCCGTATTTCGGCTACGCGCGCCAGGATCGCCGCCTGCGCTCGGCGCGGGTCGCGATTACCGCCAAGCTGGTAGCCGACATGCTCTCCAGTGCCGGGGTGGACAGATTGTTGACGATGGACCTGCACTCGGACCAGATTCAGGGTTTCTTTGATATCCCGGTAGACAACATTTACGCCAGCCCGATCCTGTTGTCGGACGTGTGGAAGCACAACTACCCGAACCTGATCGTGGTCTCGCCGGATGTGGGCGGCGTGGTTCGCGCCCGCGCACTGGCCAAACAACTGGATGCGGATCTGGCGATCATCGACAAGCGCCGTCCCAAACCGGGCGTGGCAAAAGTAATGAACATCATAGGCGAGGTGTCCGGACGCACCTGCCTGATCATGGATGATATGGTGGACACCGCCAACACGCTGTGCGAGGCTGCCTTTGCCCTGAAGGAAAAAGGCGCGACACGCGTGCTGGCATACTGTACCCATGCGGTACTGTCCGGCCCGGCGATCGAGCGCATCGAGAATTCCGCGATGGATGAACTGGTCATTACCGACACCATTCCGCTGAGCGATGCGGCGCGCAACTGCAAGCGCATCCGCCAGCTGAGCACGGCAGAATTGCTGGCGGAAACCATACGCCGCATCAATACCGAAGAGTCGGTGAGCTCGCTGTTTACCGAATAAGTTTTTGGCGGCAACCATGTCGGTTGCCGCAAACGTTGAATCGTCTGGTCGCGGACGATTCAGTTTTCTGGAGAAGTAAAATGGCAATCGAAATCAATGCAACAACTCGTAAGGCGCAAGGAACGGGTGCGAGCCGCCGTCTGCGTAACACCGGCCGCGTGCCAGGTGTTGTGTATGGCGTGGGCGACGTGAACATGATCGAACTGGATCACAATGAACTGTATTACAAACTCCGTGCAGAGGCGTTCCATGCATCGATCCTGACGCTGAATCTGGATGGCAAAAAGGAATCCGTGCTGTTGCGCGATTTCGTCATGCACCCGTTCCGCCAGCAAGTACAGCACATCGACTTCCAGCGCGTGGATGCGAAGAAAAAGATGCACATCAAGGTGCCGCTGCACTTCATCAACGAAGAAATCTCCCCGGGCGTGAAAACCGATGGCGGCAAGATCAGCCACGTGATGACCGAGCTGGACATCATGTGCTTGCCCAAGGATCTGCCGGCCTTCATCGAAGTAGACCTGGGTCAAATGGAACTGGGCCACTCGGTGCACGTCTCCGACCTGAAGCTGCCGGCTGGCGTCGAATCCGCCGCACACGGAACACACACCGCTGAAGCGGTGGTTGCCACCGTGCAGGTTCCGCGCGGCATGATGGATGCTGAAGTAGCAGCCGAGGCGGAAGCCGCTGCTGCAGCTTCCGCGGCATCGGCACCCGCGCCTGCTGCCGGAGTAGCCAAAACAGGCGCTGCTCCTGCTGCCGCTGCTGCTCCCGCTGCCAAAAAAGCCAAGTAAACCGACTGGCCACACAAACCCGCCATGGCTGACGAGAGCATGGCGGGTTTTTTATTCAGGCGCCAATATTCCCTGACACCATGACTGCGATACGTTTGATAGTAGGCCTGGGCAATCCCGGACGCGAATATGAAACCACCCGGCATAACGTCGGTTTTCGATGGGTGGACGAACTCGCTCGCCTGCAAAAACTGAATTTCAAGAGCGAGGCCAAGTTTCATGGTCTGACCGCGCGCGGCCAGTTGCACGGACACGAAGTGTTGCTGCTCAAGCCGCAAACCTTCATGAACGTCAGCGGGCGCTCCGTCGGGGCGCTGGTGCAGTTCTACAAGATCGCACCGGCGGAAATGCTGGTGGTGCATGACGAACTGGACCTGCCGCCGGGTGTGGCGCGTCTCAAAATGGGCGGCGGACACGGCGGGCACAACGGCCTGAAGGACATCATCGCGCATCTGGGCAGCAAGGATTTCTGGCGGCTGCGCCTTGGCATCGGCCATCCGGGCGACCGTAACCAAGTAGCCGATTATGTGTTGAGCGATCCCCGTCGCGAAGAGCGTGAACTGTTGGAAGATGCAATGCAGCAGGCGCAAAACATCGCGCACCTGGTCATCGAAGGAAAAACCGAAGCGGCGATGTTGAAGCTGCATAGCAACTAAGATCCAAGCTTCAAGAAGAAAGGTACAAGACACCCGACTCGAACTTTCACCTTGCACCTTTCATCTTGCACCTTGTATCTGAATCTTTAGAAAGAAATAAAACATGAGTCTCAAATGCGGAATCGTCGGCCTGCCCAATGTGGGCAAATCCACCCTGTTCAATGCGCTGACCAAGGCGGGCATCGCTGCGGAAAATTACCCGTTCTGCACCATCGAGCCGAACGTCGGCATCGTCGAGGTGCCGGATCCGCGCATGGACGAGCTGGCGAAGATCGTCAAGCCGCAGCGCATGCAGCCGGCCATCGTCGAGTTCGTCGACATCGCCGGACTGGTGGCGGGCGCATCCAAGGGCGAAGGCCTGGGCAACCAGTTCCTCGCCAACATCCGCGAGACGGATGCCATCGTCAATGTGGTGCGCTGTTTTGATGATGAGAACGTGGTGCATGTGGCGGGCAAGGTTGATCCGTTGTCCGACATTGAAACCATTGTCACCGAACTTGCGCTTGCCGACCTCGCCACCGTGGAAAAAGCCATCCAGCGCGAAGGCAAGAAGGCCAAATCAGGCGACAAGGA
>DATKVR010000146.1:0-20866 GCA_035529955.1 Gallionella sp. | reverse complement strand
CTTTTGCGACCAATGCGCCTCGGCATAAATATAGTTGGATGCACCCAGCACGCCGACAAATATCTGCGCGCGCCGCACTTCACCCGATGCGCGATCGATGATGGGCATGGTCGGTCCAGCATAATCCATGAACACCCGTTCGCCAGCACGGTAGGTTTGCCGCATATGGCTTTTGAGGGATTTCCTGAAATCCCTATAACGTTCGCAGAACAGGCTATAGTTGATGCCAGCGGGGTACTCAACCAAATATTCTTCGTGCAGAACTTGCAAGGTCGAGCCCTTGCGCTTCAACTCCTCGTGTACCACCGCCCAATCAGGCTCTGGTTTTCTAGCGGGTTCTTTGCCGCTCAATGGCGGAAACAGTCGCTGTTCAAGCGCGGCATCATCCATGTCGGGCGCCAGCGGCCAACCCAGTCTGGCGGCTGCGGCGCGGGTCAGATAGTCGGTTACCGCGTCGCGCGACACCCCAAGGCTGGTGGCGATGGCGCGCCGACTCATATGGGCTTCGTGGTGCAGCCGTAATACTTGGCGAATTTTTCTCATATCGATTCTCCTGTTGCTCATGTTTGTTGAGCCCGCGCATCCATCACGACAACATGATGGCGGTGCGCTGGCTGGGCTTCTCCAAGTTGTACCGGCGCGCGCCGTCCTCGCGACGCGATCAGGTTTTCTAAGGGGAAATAAAACAGGCCGCCAGTCCGCATGTCAGTATTGACAGACTGGGGTAGAAACAGCAGAATGCGCATCGAAATTGTCGTTTCATGCAGTATCCAGAAGGGTTCAGAGTTTGCCGCTCCGAACCCTTTGCTTTTTTCTGGCCTATGTTCTTGGGCTGATCAGCTCATTGCACACCTCCATTCGCTTCGCATTCCGTTTGTTTGGCCTCGCTACGAGGCGGCGTGCGTCCGCGCGGTTTAAACACATACCGGTCCGGCCAGAGTTCACCCACCTCGCTGCCCAGCAACGCAGCAATGTGGCTGGCGACCGCGTGCGCGGTAATACGATCATGGATCACGTTGTTCACTACCCCGCCCGATACGCCGAGCTCCCGGGCAAGCTGAGCCTGCGATTTGCCCAGACGGCGTAGCAGGTAAATGATATCGATTGCATCCATGAGCTTATGTGGGGGTGACAAGTTGTTTTATTGCGAGTAATCTATCTTAAATTGCATTATTAAGTTCGCGTTAGCGATAATTATACTACTATAGAGAATGTCCAATCAAGTCGATTCCAAACTATCTGGCGCAGACGGATTCGCTGCCCGCCTGGCACTGGTCATTGCCCATACGGGGCTTAACCAGTCTGAATTCGCGCGGCGACTGGGTGCTTCGGCGGGGTTTGTCAGTGATGCGGCGCGCGGAATCAAGAAGCCCGGTGCCGACTTTCTGCATGGTGTGCGCACGGTATTCGGAGTCTCCATCGATTGGCTGCTGACGGGCGAAGGTACGATGCACGGCGGCAGCGGGATCGACCTGGAGCTGCTGCGCGCCATCCGTTTGCAGATTGCCGTGGCACGGACTGCTGTGGTGGATGCCGATCCCACCGCAAAAGCACTGCTGCTGTTGATTCGCGAGGGACGGTTACAGGAAGCCGCAGCCGAACCGGCACTGGGCGCATTTCTGGATCGCATCGCCCCGGAAGACAGCGACTTCGACCTGGCGACCGAGCTGTATAACGGCCATCTATGGACAGATGACCCAGATGCCCAGCGGCGCAACCTGCTTGCCGCAGCGATCGCGCATTTTGAGGCGAGAAAGCCGATCGATAAGCTGGCAACCTTAGCGCGCGCAGCGGGTGCAACCGTTCAGGTCAATCTGAGTGCTTCGCAACGTAACGCGGGGCGCGATTACCACGAAAAATAAGCACACCGCCAATCCACGCCAGTAAAATTTCAATCACCAATTTCAACCCAAACGACAGGAGAACTTGCCATGCCAGAACAAGAAAACACCGAGATCGTGCAACTCAACCTTGCAACAGAGCAGCGCAATGCGGGACGCGACTACCATGAGTATTTTGTGCCGGGTTCGATCAAGCTGGTGCTGGCGACCTGGTCCAAGGAGAAGCTGGATGCCCAAGCCTTGGATAATGAAGTGATGTTCCGCTATCGTTTTGGCTTTGAACCGAGCAAGACGGTGCGCCAACAGTTGTTGGAAATCAGGAAGCAATACGATTTTACCGACCGGCAAATTTGCTGGTTGCGTCGCTCAGGTCAACTTTTTATCGCGCCCCATGAGGCCAAACTCAAGCCTTCTCGTCTAATGCCGTTGATAGGTTGGTCACAAGCGACGCTGTTGGGTTTGATGTGTGCGGGCATGGTGTTGCAGATCAAGCTGTCCACCGCCCCCGCATGGAAGCAGGGGCTGGCGGAAATCGTTGTTGCCGGATTGGGCTTCGGCGTGTTCTGGATTTTGAATGCGTTGTATATCGAACCCTGGCGTACACTCAAACGTTCGGGGGCGTTGTCTTCAACGGCACGTAAAGGCTAATTCGCTCAACCTCGGTGGGGTTTACCAGCCTCATCGGACGATGAGCCATATTGAATTATCCACCTCCATCAATCGCCTATTGAACTTTAAATATTCCGTCCAATTCGAGCGATAGCATCTTGTCGACTTTGTCCATCTGCGGGGGCACTGGCAAGGTTGGATAATTTCTCCATTGCACCGCGCAAATGCGTGCGAATTTTGGTGCCAATCACGCGACCAAAGAGAGGCGCAAGAAGACCGCTCATTTCAACCTTGTGTACTATGCGGGCACGACCGTCAGCTGCGGTTTCATAGCGATGGATAAATTCGATCCTGGTTAGCGGCAGTTTGGCCCGGTCGCTGAATTGTCGGTTCTCTTCAACATTGGTCAGCACGAAGTCGACAACTGGCGCACCGCGCGGCTTCATAGTTCCGGTAGTGCCTTCCACGAAGGGCCCCTCCATCTTGACCCATTCCAACTCACTGTCCCAGATCGGCCAATTTTGCGCGTCCGTCCAAATCGACCAGATCTGTTTTGAAGTGGCACTCGTATCAACAGTTTCGCTATATTGCCATTTGAACATTGTAGTTTTCCATTCCTAAAGAAGACAAGCTTGCTAGGGGGTGTTCCTGCATCAGGATCCCACCTTGCTGGTTAGGCTGCGCGAGCACAGCAAAGGGTATAAACAAAGCGGTAACGCGGCGGTGACCGCGAGAGCGGCGGCAAATGGCAGGTATGGCACAACTTTCATGGCCACTAGGCCGCTGGCCGTCGCGCTGATGAAGATTGCCAACGACGTGCGCTGGCTGTCCTCGGGCCCGCGTTCCGGCCTGGGCGAGATCAGCATCCCGGAAAACGAGCCGGGCAGCTCGATCATGCCGGGCAAGGTGAACCCTACCCAGTGCGAGGCGCTGACGATGCTGTGCTGCCAGGTGTTCGGCAACGATGTCGCGATCACCGTCGGCGGCGCCTCGGGCAACTTCGAGCTGAACGTGTTCAAGCCGCTGATCGCGCATAATTTCTCCCACAGCCTGCGCCTGCTCGGTGATGGCATGACCAGCTTCGAGGAACGCTGCGTGCGTGGCATAAAAGCCAATCGCGGGCGGATAGCCGAACTGATGGAACGCTCGCTGATGCTGGTCACCGCGCTGACCCCGCACATCGGCTACGACCGCGCCGCCGAGATCGCCAAGCGCGCCCACCACGACGGCAGCACGCTGGAGGATATCCAGAAGATGGCGGTGAAGCGTGTGCGTGAAGACGAAAGAACGAATATCAACACTCCCTGACCTGTACCTTGGTCGCCAACGGCAACTGTATGGGGCGAGGGAACAGCGGGTGGGCGATGAGCCCGCAGGCAGCGGCGACCAGCCACACCGCAGGCCAGGACCACAGAGCAAGGAGTCCAGGAATTGCAAGCGGGGTTAGGAACAGTGCGATGAATGCGCAGGTATTGCCCATCCCAAGCGCAACCCCGATGCGTCGGGTGCCGGCCAGTGTGGCAAGCTCCGTATATGCAACGCCGTGCCATGCCGAAACGCAAATCCCCCCCATTACCAATGTGACAATGATCGTTACCGTCACGCCTACATGCAATTCCTGCCGCTGACTGATCGCGAACATAACAATCACGGCTAGAACGGCGAAGAGACTAGCACTCAGGAGACTACAGGCTCGCAGATAAGCACGCCGATTGCCCTTACGGTCAGTCCAGCGACCACTCCAAACACGCATGATTGCAGCACCAACCTGCACAGTGACCAAGGTCGCGCTGATTGTCGTGACTCCTGCGTTGCAAAAGTCATGCAAAAAGATGGCTGTAAACGTCAAGACAGCGAACTGCGGGGCGCACAGCACCCCTATCCCTATGGCAAGCCGCCACAGTTTAGCATCGTGCAACGGTACGCGACTGACCGGCCCGGATACGGTCGCTGCCTGTCTGACGATAAGGTCAACCGGCGCGACAGATTCAACGAGCGGCGGTTCATGCAACCACTGCCATGTGAACAGTACAGTCACCGCGCATAGCAATGCAAGGATACCGTAGACGAAGGCAAACCCGAACTGGGAAGCCAGCGAAGGGAGAACCAGCGCACCGAATGCACCGCCGGCCGGCACCGCAGTCTGCCTGATGCTCATGGCGAATCCGCGTTCACCTTCGCGGAACCAGGACATCACCGCGCGACCGCTTGAACCGTTCACGCTTCCGCCCATGATGCCGACAGCCAGCATCCCGATTGCCAGCGTCAGCAAGCTCGGAATGGCAGTCGGTGTCGGTGCGGCGAAGAATGCCATCAGGGCGAGCGAAATCGCCGTTGCGCCAAGGCCCACTAATAATACGCGCCGGTCTCCCCAGCGATCAGTCAGAAGACCCCAAGGCAGCTCGCTAAGTGCGATACCCAAACCCAACAAGCCAAGCACAAGACCCAACTCCGCGTTTCCGAGGTGATAATCTGACCGCATGAATACCGCAGTAGTAGGGATACCTTGAAAGGCTGCCGAAAAACTGGCGTTGGCAGCCACACCAATTCCCAACACCTTCCATCGATGATTTGGGTTATGCAACGATGAATTGGCACACATAATACTGATCTCCACACAAGTTTAAGTGTAATGACTTTAGGAACCTCTGATTAAGTCCGACATGAGCCGAGTTGCTGACAAAAACAGGATGATCGCAAGACGCCCAACGCCGGTCGTAGCACTCTACGAGGCCAAGGAGCGTAGCACCGCGAGTGCCTGTTTTTGGCGCAACATACGGGCACTGCCTTTGCGGGCGGTCTGCGGCGTCAAGCTCCTAGCAAAGGGAATAATCCTTTGCGTCGTCACCTTCCTTGCATCCCCCGAGTGCTCGGCCATATGGGACTTAATCAGGGGTTCCTTTAACGAATTACATTGATTGTGCCGCAAATATTTCGAGTCATTTCAATGTCTTTGTTACCGGCGGCGATACCTTCCATCGCCCACCTCATCACTTATGGTAGATGCAGTAATAATTTTCGAAATTGGAAAGCCTTTTCGGAATTACAACCTCTTTACCCAGCATTGTAGCTGGATGATTTTCCACAATCAGGCTGCGCATACTCGCAAACCCTATCAATTTTTATTTCTTGCTGATACTGGGCCGCCCCACACGACATAGATTAATGCGCCCTCTGGACAGCTCCAGCTATGTTGGCTACCCGGCGGGTAGACTACCAGTTGCCCTTTTCCATAACGACCGGATTCATCTTCAAAACACCCTTCGAGTACATAAAATGATTCATGACCTTCATGAAAGTGACTTTGCGCGTAGGAGCCAGGCGCACAGTGAACAAGTGCCACCTGTTGACCCAATTTTTCACTTTGGAACAAGCGATGGATTCTGGTTCCTTTACGTCCGATGCTATCGTGTGCTTCCCACGTCAGTGAATCCGGATTGGTGGAAATTTCTGCTAGGTTCAAAGCGAGAGGGGAATACATGAGTTAGCTGCCTTTGAGATATTGATCGGTCATTTTGATAACAGACATGTTTTTTCCTTTGATGCAAGCTTGCTAAACCGGGGGCCGGATATCATCCGGCCCCCGTGAAACAGGTTACTTGGCGATATGGACCAACATGCGCATCAAGTTGCAGGTATAGCCGTACTCGTTGTCATACCAGGCCACAACCTTGACGAAGGTCGGGTCCAGCGCAATACCCGCGCCGGCATCGAAAACGGATGGGCAGGTTTCACCGCGGAAATCCGTCGAAACGACGCTCTCGGTGGTATAGCCAAGCACGCCTTTCAGCGGGCCGCTTTCGGAGGCCTTCTTCATTGCGGCGCATATTTCTTCATATGTTGCGGCCTTGCTCAATTCCACCGTCAGGTCAACCACGGACACGTCCGAGGTCGGCACGCGGAACGCCATGCCTGTCAGCTTCTTGTTCAGTTCGGGTATCACCACGCCAACCGCCTTGGCGGCACCGGTGGACGACGGGATGATGTTTTCCAGTATGCCGCGGCCGCCGCGCCAATCCTTGCTGGATGGGCCATCAACGGTCTTCTGGGTCGCTGTTGCGGCATGCACGGTGGTCATCAGGCCGCGCTTGATACCCCAGGTGTCGTTCAACACCTTGGCAACCGGCGTCAGCGCATTGGTGGTGCAGGACGCAGCGGAAACGATCTTTTCGCCGGCATATTTGCTGTGGTTCACGCCGTATACGAACATCGGGGTGTCATCCTTGCTCGGTGCTGACTGGATGACCTTTTTGGCACCCGCGTCGAGGTGTGCCTGGCAGGTTTCCTTGGTCAGGAAGAAGCCGGTGCTTTCGACCACGATATCGACCTTGGTTTCGCCCCATTTCAGCTCGGCGGGGTTCTTGGTCGCAGTCAGGCGGATTTTCTTGCCGTTGACGATCAGGGTGTTGCCGTCGACTGAAACATCACCCTTGAAACGGCCATGCACGGAGTCGTGCTTGAGCATATAGGCAAGGTAGTCCGGTTCCAGCAAATCATTGATGGCAACGACCTCGACTTCCGGAAAATCTTTTATCGCGGCACGGAATACCATGCGCCCGATGCGACCGAATCCATTGATACCGACACGAATTGCCATGATTTCTCCCCCTAATATTTTACAGCTTTAAGACTTAAATAATACTGACATCGGAAGATGGAATTAGATACCTGTTAATAATGACAGTTGGCTATGGTGGCGATATCTGGGAATATTACTCACGTCGCTTGACCTAAAGAGCAGCAATACATTAATTGAGACTCTTGGATCCGGACGTGGTGATAGGCCAATCGTCGAAACCTGAAAATCCGCATGAACTTCTACATAAGTGAGAAATACCTATGCGACCCATTTACACTTTTTCGGAAGCTGAGCGAGAAACTATTCTTGCGACGTTAAAATTGGTCAAGGGGGATCCATACCACGATTACAGCTCGTTTTCGGCTGCTGTTTCATATCTGATCGAGAACAACGAGGTTCCTCCATTCTTTCTCGCACTCTGTGCCAAAATCCGCGCGGAAAGAGAGAATGGGATCTTCAAAGCTCATGTCTTGCGCAATTGCCCGAGCGATGTGGAGAGTCCACATCTCGAATTGGGAGTACTTGAAACGAGTGTACACGGCAATAAGAATACCTTCATCAATGAAGCTTTCCTTGCACTATTTTCACAACTGATCAATATTCCGCTTCTACTCTACGGTTGTGCGTACAATACCGACTTGAAGAGTGACATCATTGCGACGAAACTTAACGTGGAAGCGAAGACTGTTGGTACGCGTTGAATATTCCCCAGAAAACCTAGCCTTTGCGCGCTGAAAATTACCCAGGTGATTAACCTCCTCCATTCCAATTTTGGAATGGAGAAACCAAGGAGATGATCACCATGAACATACTGGGTAAAGTAAGACGTTTGTATCACCGGGACGGGCTGTCGTTATCAGAAATCGAGAGGCGCACGGGGCTGACGCGCAAGACGATCCGGAAGTGGCTCAATGCACCGGAGGGTACGGAGCCGAAGTACCGCAGGCTGAGTAGCGACAGCAAGATTGCACCGTATGCCGAACGGTTGCTGAAGATGCTGGAAATCGATGCCAGAAGGTCAAAGCGGGAGCGCCGCACGGCGTTGAAGCTTTATGCCGAACTTCAGGGGCTGGGATTTGATGGCGACTACAGCCGCGTCACCGAATTCATCCGGCGTTGGCGGGAAAACGGGGGTGCTGCAGTCGTCAAAGCCTTCGTGCCGCTGCAATTCGAACCGGGCGAAGCGCATCAGTTCGACTGGAGCGAAGAACATATCGTCATAGGCGGCGTCTATCGCAAGATACTGCTGGCCCACCTCAAGCTGTGCTTCAGCCGTGCGTTTGTCGTCCAGGCATACCCCACCCAAAGCCACGAAATGCTGTTTGATGCCCATACGCGAGCCTTTGTCGCGCTGGGAGGCATTCCACGGCGAGGCATTTACGACAATATGAAGACCGCGGTGGACAAGGTCAAAAAGGGCAAGTCGCGCATCGTCAACACGCGCTTTGCCGCGATGGCCTCGCACTACCTGTTTGATACGGACTTCTGCAACGTGGCTTCCGGCTGGGAGAAAGGTGTCGTCGAGAAGAACGTGCAGGACAGTCGGCGGCGCATCTGGCAGGAAGCGACCGAAGAGCGTTTTGGTTCCTTTACCGAACTCAACCTGTGGTTACTGGCGAAATGCCGGTCGCTCTGGGGCGAGCTGAAACACCCGGAGTTCAATCTGACACTGGCGGAAATGCTCGAACAGGAACAACCCAGCCTGATGCCGATGATTACCCCGTTCGACGGCTACGTCGAGACGATCGGCAAGGTGGCCAGCACCTGCCTGGTGATCGAGGATCGCAATCGTTACTCGGTGCCGTGCGAACTGGTAGGGCAAATGGTCAGCATCCGTACCTACCCGGAACGGATCGAGTTTGCGGCGCATGATACGGTGGTGGCGAGTCATCCACGCTGTTTCGGGCGTAAAGAAACGCGGTACGACTGGCAGCATTACATTCCGATCATCGAGAGAAAACCGGGGGCACTGCGGAACGGCGCACCGTTTGCCGATATGCCAGAACCCCTGCAACGACTGCGCGGATTGTTGCTCAAGCGCGAAGGTGGCGACCGGGTGATGGCCAAGGTGCTGGCGGTCGTACCCAAGCACGGACTAGCCGATGTTCTCGTTGCTGTGGAACTGGTGCTGGAGTCTGGCAACTTCAGCGTCGAGCATATCGAGAATGTGCTGAATCGGCTCAAGCCATCGCCGCCACCGGTGCGGGTGGAAACGCACCTTGAGGTGCATGAGGCCCCGATTGCCGACACGGTTCGCTATGACGGTCTGCGCCTGGGCGTGGAGGTGCATCATGCGTGATGTCGCCGCCGAACTTAAGAGCTTGCGCCTGTACGGGATGATGAGTGCCTGGGAAGAAGTTGCCGCCGATAGCAATTCGGCCGGCATGCAAACCTCGCGTTGGCTGATCGAACACCTGTTGCAAGCCGAACATACTGATCGTCACATGCGTTCGATCAGCTACCAGATGCATAGCGCCAGGTTCCCGGTGCATCGCGATCTGGCCGGTTTCGAGTTCGAACAGTCAAAGGTGGATCGAGGTCTGATCGATGAGCTGGCCGGCATGTCCTTCACAGAGCAGGCGCATAACGTCGTGCTTATTGGCGGTACGGGGACCGGCAAGACCCATCTGGCAACCGCACTCGGTATTGCGGGCATCACACAGCACGGCAAGCGGGTGCGCTTTTACTCGACGGTGGATCTGGTCAACCTGCTGGAACAGGAGAAGGCAGCCGGTAAGGCAGGGAAACTGGCCTTTGCGTTGATGCGTACTGATCTGATCATTCTTGACGAGCTGGGGTATCTGCCCTTCAGCCAGTCCGGAGGTGCTTTGCTATTCCATCTGCTATCCAAGCTGTATGAGCATACCAGCGTGATCATTACGACGAATCTGACCTTCGGCGAATGGGCGAGTGTGTTTGGCGATGCCAAGATGACCACGGCATTGCTGGACAGACTGACCCATCACTGCCATATCGTCGAAACCGGCAACGAGTCCTATCGGTTCCGGCATAGCAGCGCCACGGCCAAGACGCGCATCAAGGCCCGGGAGCAAAGCAAGCGGGGAAAAGCAATCGTTGAGGATGAATCGTTCTAAACAATAGCAGCAGGGAATGTGCCTCCGTGCACATTCCCTCACGGTGTTGTTGGAAGTAAAAGCAGTGAAACTGAGCTACACTTATCCGCAGCCGCCACCCAAAATGGCGGTTAAAGTGCCTGGGTAAAATTCAACGCGCAGGGCTGGGTAATTTTAAACGCGCACCAACAGCGAAGACCATGTTCGGTGGCATGGAAGTGGTCTGTCACAACAACTGCAAAGTATCTGTTGCTTCTTCCGAAAGTGAACCGTACCGCCCACAGAACGTTCTTGTGTACACTGGCTTTGTGGACGGGGTGTAGCGGCGAGGCAGAGCGCATACAACCATATGAATATTATGACAATGTTGCTGCTTCGCATCCTGCGACGTACAGCAAAAATGACCTCCTGCTTTCTGCTTGAGTCATTATCCACACATTCGATATGTATAGCTGTATGCAAGTGAGTACCGTTACGGAGGTGAACAACATGCTGTTAAAATTTCCTGCTGCGACCCCTATCTTTCTTCGTGCGGACTAAACAACCACCGGCTAAAGCCGAAGGGTTTAAATTACGGACTGAAAGTCCGGATACGCGTCGCCTAAACGACGCGTCCTAATCGGTTTCTATTTTGAAATCATCGTTCGGCTTAGGCCCAAAGTGATGCTCCAAATATTGCTCTATCGTTGCTGTCATCTGGTCTACCGTGGCACAAAAGTACCCTCTCGCCCAAAAATGCCTACCCCAATACTTTTTTTCAGGTGCGAAAATTCTTCAAACAGCTTGCTCGATGTGCGCCCCTTGATCCGCCTCATGATCTCGCTTGGTGCCATGTTCGGCGGACAACTCGCGAGAATATGCACGTGATCTTTGCTCACGACACCTTTGACTATCCTGATTTCAAACGCTTCGCAGGTCTCTCTCACCAAATCCCGAATCCGCTCCGCCACTTCTCCATTCAGCACCTTGTAGCGATATTTCGTTACCCATACAAAGTGATACTCAATTTGAAACACCGTATGACTGCCGTATCTGTATTCCATGCCACACCTCCTTTCGGGTGGCATATTGTCGCAGCTAAAGCCGGTGGTTTAAACCTTGTGATTGATAATTAAACAGTCGAAAATCGCTCGCGCAATTCCGCAAACGACATCAACTCGCCCGCGATGGCACTTGCTACGACTGTCGGTGGGCTGGCCAACCAGACTTGGCCAGGGCCAGATCGACCCGGGAAGTTCCGGTTAATCGCGCTGACAGTGATTTGTTTGCTCTCGGTCGAAGAGCCAGGGCCGCAATTGGCACACGCGCCGCATGCTGGTTGCAGTAGCTCCGCACCAACTGATTCGAAAACTGCGAGGTAACCCTGTGCAATACAGTAATCACGGACATCAATGGTTCCAAATTGCAGGTAAAGTTTGACGCCAGAAGCCAGCCTCAAACCGCGTTCCAGCGCCCATGCCAGTACCTCATGGTAGTGGTCGAAGTCTTCCTGCTTGCCCGCTGTGCAAGAGCCGCCATAGGCGATGTCTATCTTGATCCGCTCTGCTAGATCGCCCAGTGCAATACCGTTACCTGGATCGCCAGGTGCGGCCACCATCGGCGACATCGCTGTGCAATCAAGTTCAATCATCTCGGCGTAGCGTGCCCCTTCGTCGCTGCACATCCATGGTTCCAGCTCGAACGAGATGCCGCGTCGTTCGAACAGAAAGCGTACGGTCTCTGCGTCGGGAATAATGAGCCCGGTAAAGCCGCCCAGCTCTGCGGTCATATTGGTCAAGGTCGCACGTTCGTCTGTAGTCAGTTCGGCCAGTGCCGAACCGGTAAATTCGAATACCTTACCTACGCCTGCGCCGGACTTGACCTTTGGGTGGGCCAACAAATGCAGCATCAGATCTTTTGCCGTAATGCCGGGTGGCACCGGGCCTTGCAGGACAACACGAAACGATTCTGGCACCGTCAGCCGCACTGCACCAGTTACCATACTGTTGGCTATATCCGTGGTTCCGACCCCAAAGGCGACACAGCCGAGCGCGCCAATGTGAGGCGTGTGCGAATCGGTGCCCACTACGACTTGCCCTGGCAACGCATACTTCTCTGTCATCACCGCATGTGAAATACCTTCGGACCCTTCTCCCGAAGGCAGATAGCCGTGAGCATGCACGCCATAGTCTGCAACGAAAGCCCGGTGCGCGTCCGACAAGCCGCGCAAACTTGGAATCAAGCCATTCTGCACATGCACTTCGCTACGGTGCATGTAGGAAAGGTGGTCCTCGAAAGCCAGGATGCTGTCGGTTTCATGCAATGTTACAGGCTGGCCAAAGGTTTTGTGCAGCATGTGGGTGCACATGCCAGTGTAGTACTCATGGATAAATCGCCAATCGGCACGTACGAAGCCGCCTGTTCCAGGCTGAGGCGACCCATTCGCTTCTTCGGTTCCAATGGCATGTCGTGCCAGGACCTTTTCAAAGAAGGTTTGCGGTTCAGCAGAGGGCAAATTAACCGCTGGCTGCGTTACGCCGCGCATCGATTGCTGTCCATAGCGCAACAGGCCGCCGCTTCTCAGAATAGAGGCCGCCAATTGGTCGCGAGAGGCAAGCAGTTCATCCATCAGAATCGTTTCACCACGCTGGATGCGTGCAATCAAACCAAAGTCGGTCGAAGTAAACAGGCCGACATTGTCTGCATTTTGTCGGTAAATGCGCTCGAAACTTTCGGCAATCACCAAGTTTATTCCAGCTGCGCGCTCTGCAACCGGGCTGTGTTCACGCGACGATCCTTTGCCGTATCGCTTCCCAGCGACGGTCACGCAAAACCCGCCTTTGAGGACATCGTCTTGCCTAATGGAACAACGCGCGCCCGTTTTAAGGCCGACATAGGGGTAGCGAGCCAGCCTTTCATCGTAATAGCTCAACACCGGAATCGGCGTAATTTCGTCGGTCGATATATCATCCCGCAATGGACCGGCTTCGAGCAGTGTCATGTTTTGCCCACTCAGTTGTGCTTCTATCTTGTCAGGATCGGTAGCGAGAAACAGTATTCGTCCAGACAATGCCAATTGCGTCATGCTTCCTCCCCAGACGCAGGAAGCGCCTGCCCAACACTGCTGATCTTAGCAATTCGACCGAGGATGGTTAGTGCCGCACGATGTCGTTCATCATTGGATGAGGAGGTTGCATCTTCCAGAACAACGACATTATAGTCTAGGTCATGGGCACTCATTGCTGTGGCGAGGATTACAAATTCAGTCGAGACACCGGTTAGCAAGACTGTATCGACACTGTGTGTTCGCAACAACAAATCCAGATTGGTCTGGAAGAACGGGCTCACCCGGTTCTTGGAGACAATCTGTTCGCCTTTCACGACCTTGATGCTGTCATGGATTTGCGTGGCCCACGTACCGAGTATCAGTCTTTGATCCTGTTTGGCGATGCTCAATACAGGTGAATTTTTCGGGCATTCTGCATACGTCTCAGAAAAACCGACGACGACGTAAATGACCGGGATCCCCGCTATGCGAGCGCGGTCTATCGCTAGGGCGGTATTCTCCAGCACGCGACGTGCGATCACTTGCGCCAGATAGCCTTCGTTAGCATATTTACCGCGAGGATGAACAATTTCATTGATCAAATCAAGTACTAGAAGAGCGCTTTTGTTTTGCATGGCCATATTCACGAAGATGCGGAAGGTAGTAGTATGAGCCTGATCAAACGTTTCTATCGATCCTGTATGATGAAATCAAGGCTTCATTGTACCGAATCACTATGAACCGGGAACCGGGCAGGTAAGCGGCTCTTCACCCGGTAACTTGCTTTTTCAGTCAGCGAAGCATGGTCATCAGATTCTCTTTGCTGGGTACTCCAATTCCTTGTTGGTCTTGGTGCAGAGCAGGCGATTGCACCCGCGTCGGCAACAATGCATCGGCAGCGATGGAATCGGCATCCATCACGAAATCGGTCCAGAATCCTGGCCTGCTACTGCCCGCCTGCATAAACCAACGCGTATGCTCGATTGGAATACCAAGGACGTAAAGCTGTCGATTCGGTATTTGATGTTGACCGATCGGATGAAATGGCGCAGGCGTGACTGCTACGCCGCCGGTAACGAAGGAATCTGTCGCACCACAATTCAAATAATTGGTCCAAAATCCGCGTTCAACAAGTTTCTGCGTGAGCGGCGCTTGATCCAGTGCGACATTGGGGATCGGCACGCGGGCATCGATCACGGTCGTTACATCGACGGACGAATGTTCCACGCGAGGCGAAGACATCACAAAACAACGACGCGCTACATCGCCCGTAATGTCCATATTTGGTCCAACAATGCGCAGCAAACCAGCCTTAATCAACGCTATCGTTTGCTGAATGCGATACCTCGGGGGGCCGGCGGACAAAAACGAACTGCGCGGCACGTACCAACCCAAGAAGTCGGTCTTGTACGATGCTGGCGTCAATCCCGAAAAATCCACAAGGTACCGGATGATTGGGCGAATGTCGCGGATAACATCAAGGGCCGCCTTGAGAGGCGAATCGACATTTCCAGCAACGGCATTGTCGAAGTCTACGCGTAGCGCATCCAGCACCGCAATCGTAAAAGCATGCGGGCCAGAAAAGAAAAGATCAGCGAAAGGATGTGCAATCCGATCCAGATCGATCTGTGGAAAATCTCCCAGATCATAGCTGCTGGCGAGTTCAGCGATCACCGGTGCCGAGTTGATTTTCAGGCGGGCGATCTCGCACCTGAACCTAGTTGCGGAAGATGTGCCGCGTCGCTGCCTGATCGCCGTCTCATAGTAGACAAGGTTAACTTCCGCTAACAAGAATGGCACGACATCGTCGCGAAAATTGATCTGTCCTTTCTGGCGCAATTCCTTGGCGCGCGCTATCGTAAAAATAAGGGGATCATATCGGTAATCGGCGTGCTTCTGATTCTGACCGCGCGCCGGAATCAGCATGCCGCTACGGGAACCAGCGAACAGGACAGGCTCTCTCCCAGAGGATTGATACTGTAGCGTGCCATCTGGTTGATCAACAAATCGTCCACCTCGTCCAATGGTCAACGCCGCCATGACATCATAAAAGGACAGGCCAAGGCCGAGAATCCCTACCGGCGAGCCACTGCCGATGTTGGCAAGCGGCATGTCCGCAGAAGAATCGCCACGGATATAACGCAAGCCGGGTTGCATCGCGGCAAAATCGGCCAGATAGCGGTGCTTGCCCTCTAGTTCAGGAATGGCATGACCAGTGACTATGATAACGCGATCTGCCTTGATCGTCGCGCCGCTGGAAAGCGTAAGTTGATAGTTGTCTCCCGCCTGCTTAAGATCAATGACGGAATCCATTATTTTGTGCAGCTTGGTGTCGGCATTCAGCGTTGACTCGATCGATGTCAGCACAAACTGCATATAGTGCCCATGTAGGGCGCGGGGTGCATAACTATTCAACCCCGGATAGTCAGGGTCGTTATCACTCCACCATTGTGCAAGCGATGGCCCCGCGCCAGGCCGTGTCGGCCCCCCGTCTGGTGGACCGGAAAAAGCCGACACTTCGTCCGCCACGGTGTTCATCACGAACCAATTTGGTTGGTTGGTACGCCAAATGCGTCCACAGCCAACCTGGATGGGATCAATCAGATAAATGTCGACCCGACGGTTCGTTCCCGCTTCCGCGATACGCGCAGCTAAGCGCTCTAGCACCGAAAGACCCCGTGGCCCACTCCCCACAATCGCGATACGATGCGGTTGAGATGTCTTCACATACTGTTCACTTGATTTGTCCAATGTCGTCTACCTTGATGGAGTGATAATTAATTCAGCACAATGAAACCTTGACATCATTGCCCCCGTGCTTACCTTCTCTTTGTCGGAGAGGGTAAGCACGAGATGTGACACCACAATAGTTATGCCGCTGCCTCGATGGAAAAATCTATAATACTTTGTGAAAGAACCGCGCGCCGAATACGCTCGACCGCATCTGCAATTACCTCCGAAGATGTCGCATACGACAAGCGGACGTGGCCTTCGCCGCCGGAACCAAAAGCGGATCCTGGTGTAACCGCTACCCCCGCTGTTTTCAACAGCCATTGCGAAAAATCAGCCGAATTACCCAAGCGAGTGCCACGGATATCAGGAAAAGCATAGAATGCTCCGTCCGGTGTGCTACAGGTAATGCCAGGGATTGAATTCAAACCGTCAACGATCAGTTTCCTGCGCGCGGAGTAGGCGGTAAGCATCGTTTTGAGCGGTTCCCGATCACCTGTCAGCGCCGCCAAACCGCCTTTCTGCACGAATGAACTGGCGCAACCGACCGTATGCTGATGCACTTTGAGAATTTCTCCCAGAATATTTCGTGGGCCAGCGACATAACCGAGCCGCCATCCGGTCATGGCGTATGCCTTGGAGAAGCCGTTGATGGTCAGTGTGCGGTCAGCTGCTCCCGGCAAACTGGCGATACTGATGTGTTGTACATCACCGTAAATAATCTTTTCATATATTTCATCCGCAACGATCAGAAGCTCGTTTCTGCAAGCAAACTCGACAATGGTCGACACCTCCTCATAGGTCAAAGCATGCCCCGTCGGATTATTGGGTGTGTTAATCAGGATTGCCTTCGTGCGCGGCGTGAGCTTGGAAGCCAATCTCTCGCCGCTAATCGTGAAGTCATCCTCCGCGCGCAGCGGCAATTCAATCGGGCAGGCACCGCCAAGTTGCACCATCGATTTGTAACTAACCCAGCTTGGTGTAGGGATGATAATTTCATCGCCCGGACTGAGAATCGCCATCAAGGTAATAAAGAGCGCATGCTTCGCGGACGGCGTCACGATAATTTCCGCGCACGGATCGACCCGGATGCCATTATCGTGTGCAAGCTTCTGTGCAATGGCCACAAGCAACTCTGGCGCGCCCCGGCTCGGTGTGTAATGGGTCAAGCCGTCGGCAATAGCGGAAATGGCTGCTTGCGCAACATGTGCTGGTGTGGAAAAATCTGGCTCGCCACCGCCCATGTCAATCACTGTCACGCCACGCGAACGCAATTCCTGTACCATATCCAAAATAGCATAAGTAGCAGACAGCTCAACATTAGAGAGCCGACTCGAAGTCGATTTTTCCATTTGTCCACTCCGATTAGATTTTTTGGTTTTTTGAAGTTGTCATGCTTCGGGTCAATCGTCGGCGACGCGGCCAGACACACCGTCCACCCATTTTGGCTCGTGACGCGCCGCTGCTTCCCTGTTACGGAACGCATAGGTTTTCAGTAGCCAACGAGTTCGGGCACGTTCCGGATCGTTAATCTCTACCTTTTCACGATTGTGCAAACCATCTTGATTGGCGAAAACAAGCAAATCGCCATTGAGAAGTCGATGACGAACACGTTCCGCTTTCGCAAGCGCATTCTTTATGGCGATGAGCGCATCTTTTGCCTCTTCCGGACTGTCTGATGCCACCGTGGTCGTCGTGTCGTAGTAGCGGAAGCTATGGTGATTTTCGAGAATCGGATGCTTGCCCGATACAATCTGATGGCTGTTGGTGTCGCGTGAAAACACATCGAACGGCGTAATGAAGTACGGTTGTCTCAGCGTTTTCTGTTCGCCGTCAGACAGATGGGTCAGCAAGTTGCGCCCATCGACGAACCCAGTATATATCAAGTCGTCTTGCGGGCAGCGCAGGCCAAGCAGCGAGATGTAATCTGCACGCACGGCATGCGCAGTCCGGTCGTTGTGATACATCAGCTCGCTATCGCTAAAGCCGGTTTGCATGCCACTGTAACGATTGATAGCAATTACGTCGGTGAAGAAATCGCCATTGTTTCTGCTGTCGTAAGCCAGAAGCGGCGTATCCGCCAGCCGCGCAAAAAGCGCAAGCAACACCTCACCAATGAAAGTTTTCTTTTTCTCGTATTTATCCATCACCGGATGGTCCAGGTTAAGATCGGGAATGTGTGGATCTATCGGACAATTACGCAAGACATGAGCATCAGAGATACCAGCCTCTCTCTCCCGGAGAATTTTAGTGCACAACTCGCGAAAAAATGATGGCACATTGTCGCTCGCAATGAGGCTGGTGATCGAGTTCGAGAAGGCGCTATAATTTTGATATGGGTTTTCCCGTACCAAGCTTAGCGTGGTTAGAAGTTCTTGATGCTCAGCGTCTGAAAAAGTGTAAAAAGGGCGCATTTGAATTCCTCACTCATGGAAATTATGATAATAAATGTTGAAAACAAAGAAGTGGGGTACACGGTGAATACCGTAAAAGCCACATTGACTCATACACGCATACAACAAATTGCGTGCAACTGAGAAATACCACCATTTCAAGAATGTTTCCCGGCCATCAGTTCAAGCCAACACGCAAATATCGGATGCCCATCGATGACCATCGGCGGCCCTGCCCGATGTGCATCAAAACCCGCCCTGCGAAGCAGTCGCTCAACGCCAATCGGTGATACGGTAATTATCCGTTTAGCACCATGCGCGGCGGCGCACGCAATCGATTCCCGAAGCAACTCGATCGCAACAGGTGAAGAAAACTGCCCATGCGTCGAAGCTGGATTATTCAAATCCACCGCCGCAAAGCGCGACAGCTCCCAAACATCCGGGGAGCTCGGTGGCGACAAGCCGTTGAGAAGCTGTGGAAATACTTCCCCCAGGAGATAAGGGCGAGTAGTAGGGAGTAGCCGGGTGCAACCGAAGATATGGCCTTCGTCATCTTGCGCCACGACATACACGGTATCTGGGCGATCAAACTGATCCAGCTCCGCACCATCCTGCGTTTGAAGCTCCCAGCCGAGCTGTTCGACAAATACTTTGTGGCGATAGTTGGCGACTTTTGAATGCAAGCCCTCGGGAAGTCCCGCTGAAGCACCTGATATCACATGCATATCTACCCCCCTCGTTAAAGTGGGGGCATTTAAAGGGAGTATGGAAATTTACGTAACTGTAAACCTTGACAGGTTGGCTTCAAGCGTATCTGCTGACGATGTGCTTATGGATCTCTTCCCGCCATGCGAACTCATCAATCGCGGCCTCAAGCAGCCCCAAGGTCTGGGCGGAGCCCAAGTCGTGCTGCATGGTGTCGACGAGCATGACGTTGCACCGAGGCGCGCCCGACCTTACATAGTCAAATTGCCCTCTCGATACATCCAGCCACCAGTCCCATCCCAGGGTGATGATCGGCGTTGAGGCACTGACCCACTCAGTGTAACCGGAGATGCGGGCAAGGCTTCCTCCCTCCTGGGAGTGAATGGGGCTGTCTTCATCCAAACCGGACACTAGATGCACAAGCGGTGTGACCAAGAAGGTTTCCAGCGTCAGGCGCACATAACCATCTTCGGACAGGGTAATTATGGGTGCTCGATCGCAGGGGTATTTCGCTGCGTCGGTCTGATAGTTCATGGTTGTTCCTCACAAATGTAACTAAAATGTAACATGGCATACGTTACATTACGTCACCGTGATGTGATAGTGTCAACCTTAACAGATATAGGGGCATGCTGACTCGTGCGCCACTCTCGAATCCAGATTACCGAAACAGATAGATGGGGGCTGCAACGTGAGGACTTGGCAGGAAGATCAGCTTCATGCGCTACATGCCGTTGAGTGCGAAAACAAGTTATTTGAAATGATCGTTTCGCTTGCACGTGATCTCGGGTTCGACCACTGTGCCTACGGCTTGCGTATGCCGCTTCCTTTAACGCAGCCAAAGATCGCGATGTTCAGCAATTATCCGGTCGCATGGCAAAGAAGATATCAAGAAAAGAATTATCTTGCTGCCGATCCGACGGTGCAGCACGGCATGCGCTCGCTATTGCCCGTCATTTGGTCCGAAAACCTATTCACCCCGGCTCGTGAACTTTGGGAAGATGCCCGTTCGTTCGGGTTAGAAGTCGGCTGGGCTCAGGCTAGTCGAAGTGCAAGCGGTGTGAGCGGGCTATTGACGCTGGCTCGCCCGTGCGAATCACTTTTTGATGCGGAGCTTCGGGGTAAAGAGCACAAAATGGTTTGGCTCACCCAAGTGGCACACTTGGGGATGTCGCGACTCCTGACTACAAAAATGATGCCGGAAATCGGGGTGCAGTTCTCCTGTCGGGAGATTGAGGTTTTACGATGGACCGGAGACGGCAAAACGTCCGGTGAGATTTCGGACATCCTCAATATCTCGGAGCGCACGGTCAATTTCCATATTGGCAACGCCATGATCAAACTGCATGCCCCCAACAAGGCCGCAGCGGTGGTTCGGGCAGCGATGCTCGGGATGCTGTGTTGAACAAATATGTGTCGTTGAGGTGCATAGGGGTTTGCGTTGCACTCCTGTCCCGATGGTATGTTTTCCTGCTGCAGATGCACTGTACTCATGCGAATTCGTAGGTGAGCAGACATCTGTATCTCCCCGATCTGTTGTCGCCACAATTCGCGAATGTGGCATTGCATTATGCGAAGAGTCCGCCGCGCTTGTTGTGTCCGACATTTTAATCGGTAACTGGGACAGAGGCAGCAACGTTAAGGTTTGCTTTGGCACAAGCCACACTTGCTGATTTTCTAAGGTTTCAACACTCTGTATTACATTAAGATCAACTTTTGATGAGCAGCATTCGCGTTCACATCATGACAATATTCAGTCACAGCCTTATGGCGGTTTCAGTTGAGATTGCTGGCATATTTCTCGTCTTAACGAGTGGCGGATTTCGATTGTAATCGGTGGCGGTTTTGCGAGTGGAACAGCTGGTGGGTTTGGAGTTGGAATCAGTGGCGGGTTTCATCGGAATACGCAG
>DATKVR010000145.1:0-3359 GCA_035529955.1 Gallionella sp. | reverse complement strand
CCGGGATTGAAGATGGTCGCCTTGCCGGCATCCGTCATCAGTGCCACAGCCACGCCGCCGAGCAGGAACAGCGGCGGAATCAGGATCACCAGCGAGGCCATCTTGATGTCGAACGCCTCGATCTTCTTGCCCAGGTAATCCGGCGTGCGGCCTATCATCAGCCCGGCGAGGAACACCGCGATCACGGCAAACACCAGCATGCCGTAAAGACCGGAACCGACGCCGCCGAACACCACCTCGCCGGTCTGTATCAGAAACATCGGCACGAGGCCGCCCAGCGGGGTGTACGAGTCATGCATGCTGTTCACCGAACCGTTGGAGGCGGCGGCGGTAGCCGTGGCCCACAGGGCGGAGTTGACGATGCCGAAGCGCGTTTCCTTGCCTTCCATGTTGCCGCCGGACTGCGTGGCGGAAGCGTTCTGGTCCACACCCAGTGCGGTGAAGGCCGGATTGCCCTGCTGCTCCTGGTATTCGGTCACGGCGAGGAACGCGACGAAGATCACCGTCATCGCCGCGAGGATCGCCCAGCCCTGGCGCGTGTCGCCCACCATGCTGCCGAAGGTGTAGCACAGCGCGGCGGGTATCAGCAGAATGGCCAGCATCTCCAGAAAATTGGATAACGGCGTGGGATTCTCCAAGGGGTGAGCCGAATTGACATTGAAGAAGCCGCCGCCATTGGTGCCCAGTTGTTTGATCGCGATCTGCGAAGCGGCCGGCCCCATGGCGATGGTCTGCTCCTTCACCACGACTTTTTCGGTTACGGCATTGCCCGCAGCGTCCTTCATCGGATTACCGGCAGCGTCCAGTTTCGGCTGATCGTAGCGGGTGCTTTCCACCAGCGGCACGTTCTGGTATGCGGAAAAATTCTGCACCACGCCCTGGCTGACCAGCACCAGCGCCAGCACGACGGAAAGCGGCAGCAGGATGTAGATAATACTGCGGGTCATATCCACCCAGAAGTTGCCGATGGTCTCCGCCGTGTGGCGCGCGAAACCGCGGATCAGCGCGATGACCACCGCCATGCCGGCGGCGGCGGACAGGAAGTTCTGCACCCCGAGACCCAGCATCTGCGTCAGGTAGCTCATCGTGGTTTCGCCGCCGTAGCCCTGCCAGTTGGTATTGGTGACGAAGCTGATCGCCGTGTTGAACGAGGAGTCCGGCGTGACCGCGGCCAACCCTTGCGGGTTCAGCGGCAGCAAACCCTGCAGGCGTTGCAAGCCATATACCGCCAGCACGCCCAGCAGGCTGAACCACAGCATGGCAAGCGCGTATTGCGTCCAGCGCATCTCCTGCCTGGCGTCCACGCCGCACAGGCGGTAGAAAAGATTTTCAAACGGTGCCATCCAGCGCACCAGCGCCGGCGGCTTGCCCTCGTAGATGCGCGCCATGTACCAGCCAACAGGCTTGACCAATGCCAGCAGCACACCCAGGTACAGGACGATTTGAACATATCCGTCAATCATCAGAATAACTCCGGTTTAAGCAAAGCAATGAAGAGATAAACCATCAAGCCAAGGGCGACGATGCCGCCCAGAATGTAAAATCCGGTCATGATGTTTTCCCCAGTTTTTCAATGCCGAGAATCAACAAGACGCTCAGTCCGAAGCAGGCCAGGGTCAGCAGCAGATATATCCAATCCATTCGATTACTCCTTGCAGGAACTACAGGACGGGAATGATAGGAAGTACCGAATAAAAATAGTGTAAAGATTGAAAAGGCAGATATAAAAGACCTATAAAACCTTCAGTCATCAGGTTTTCGTGGAAGTTATCCAAGGTCCCGGTAAGTGAAACTTTTTATAGGGTTTTAATTTGCCCCCACGCGACATTGCAACAGTCTGGGCTGCAAGCCTCGTCAATCTAACCCTTGGTGTGCAGTCAAATTACCACCGGAAAAGCCGGGGCTTACCTACCCGGACTAATTCATTGGATCGTGCTCGCCAGAACACATTCTGGAAGTCTTTTACCAACATTCACATCAAACCAAATTTGCGTCCTTCCCCTGGCACCGGAACATGGCGGCCGGCAATGTGCGCAACCGCACATACAGCACAGAAAAACAGTCGGATACTGACTAAAGCGTGTATACCATGACAGTATGCATTACGAGTCTGCGCGCGATCCGGAACTTGTTTGCAGAATCTGTGTTGTGGCTTGTTATCGCGATTGCAGGATTGAGAAATTATTCTGCATGGAATCTTGTTAGAAGGGGAAACAATGAAATCATCCCGATCTTCGCTGGTGAAACACCGACCAAAATCCCTGCTAACGCCACAAATTTCGATTAGATCACCGGTGGTGGTTTGCCGCGCGGCCGTACCACGCAGTTGCGGGCACAGTCCGAAAAGCAAATGCGATACCCAGTGCTGAATCGCAAAATCCAATAGAGGCATAAATCATGACCAAACCAAAACCGGCATCCAAGGCCAAGTCCACTCCAAAAGCCAGGCCGCAACTCCCCAAGTCGCCAACCGGCATTCAGGGCTTGGACGAGATCACCGGTGGGGGGTTGCCCAAAGGCAGGCCGACGCTGGTATGCGGCGGTGCGGGATGCGGCAAGACGCTGCTCGCGATGGAGTTTCTGGTGCGCGGGGCGACCGAGTTCAACGAGCCGGGCGTGTTTATGGCGTTCGAAGAGAACGCCAATGACCTGACCCAGAACGTCGCCTCGCTCGGGTTCGACTTGGAAGACCTGGTCGCGCGCAAGAAGATGGTGCTGGATTTTGTGTATATCGAGCGCAGCGAGATCGAGGAGAGCGGCGAATACGACCTGGAAGGATTGTTCATCCGGCTGGGATCAGCCATCGCTTCCATCGGCGCCAAGCGCGTGGTGCTGGATACCGTCGAATCGCTGTTCGCCGGCCTGCCCAATCCGCTCATCCTGCGCGCCGAACTGCGCCGCCTGTTTCGCTGGCTGAAGGACAAAGGCGTGACAGCCATCATCACCGGCGAACGCGGCGAAGGGACGCTGACGCGGCAGGGGTTGGAAGAATATGTCTCCGACTGTGTGATCGTGCTCGACCATCGCGTCAGCGAGCAGACCTCCTCGCGGCGCTTGCGTGTGGTCAAGTACCGCGGCTCGACCCACGGCACCAACGAGTATCCGTTCCTGATCGACGAAGACGGCATTTCGGTGCTGCCGGTCACGTCGCTGGGTTTGCAGCACATTGCCTCATTCGAGCGTGTTTCCAGCGGCGTTGCGCGTCTGGACGCGATGCTGGGCGGCGCCGGGTATTACCGGGGCAGCAGCGTGCTGATCTCCGGCACCGCGGGCACCGGCAAGAGCAGTCTCGCCGCACATTTTGCCGATGCCGCCTGCCGTCGCGGCGAGCGCGTGCTCTTCTTTTCCTTTGAGGAATC
>DATKVR010000144.1:0-3141 GCA_035529955.1 Gallionella sp. | reverse complement strand
AGGCCTGCCAGCGGATACCCGCTGGGCGTCGGGAGATGGGTCCAGTTGCGCACCGCAGTCAACAGGAATCCGGCGGCAACGGCCATGCCGTAGCCGAAGATCATTTCGTGCGCATGCCAGTAAGCGGGTGAGAAAGGCAGGTGCGGCACCGGCCAGCCATAGACATAAATGCCGCCCCAGATAAATATCGAGACCAGCGCATAGATGCACGCGAGCAGGAAGAATGGACGAAATCCCAGATTGAACAGGGCGAATTCAGGAACGGTTTGGCTTGGCTCTGTGCTGGGCAAAATTAAATCCTGTTCAGGTTCAATGACGGATAGAAGAAATGAAGAAATAAAAAGCCGATCTGCTATTTTCACCATCACGGTTCTGCGATCGGGGTGGAATTATACGGGGCTGCACCGGTTTACATTGTTGCAAGATATTCAGGGTGCCGGTCTCTGCTTGCCGCGCCGCCAAAATAGGGCCATCAACGGTTTGACGCTGGTTCCGTGGAGCAGTATGGACAGCGTAACGACGATCAGTGTCATCTGTATCAATTGCAGTGACAGCGACTCCGGCAAGCCGCTTTCGATCGCGTACATCAGGTAGTAGAGTGAACCGATCCCGCGTACGCCGAACCAGCCGGTCAAGCCGCGTATCCGCCAGGTGGTGTTCGTGCCCAGCAATCCGACGATGACACTGACCGGGCGCACCACCACGAACAGGAACAGGGCCAATCCCACCGCTTTCCAGCTCCATGAGTTCAGGAACAGCGTGCCGCCGATCAGCAGAACCAGGACTACTTCCGAAAGCCTCTCCAGATGTTCCTTGAATACCAGCGATCCCTGGCTGACTGTTTGCGGCAGCTCCGGTTCGGGCGCAATTCCATAAGCGCGCAGCGCTTGCTGGGTTTTGCTTGCGTCGAAGGCTTCCTGGGCAGCTTTGGCCAGCTTGAGTTCGGTCTGGCGTAACGCGACGGCGGCAAAGAATACCGCCAGGAAACCCCAGCCATTAACCGTCACGGTCAAACCGTATACGACCCCGATCAGCCCGAGGCCGAGGAAATCATCCATCAACGCGTGTTCGTGGGGTTTGCTGCGCAGTTTCCACCCGACATGAGCCAGTGCAACACCCGCGGCGACGCCGATGGTGACACCGGAGACGGTGGCCCAGAGCACATCAACCAATATCCATTTGCTGCCAAAATCGCCGAGATCATGCAGGCCCAATAATCCCAGTCCCAGCATCACAAACGGAAAGGCGCTGCCGTCGTTCATGCCCGCCTCGCAGGTCAGGGTGAAGCGCAGCTGGTCGTGGTCTCCGGGGTGGCGGACCTGAACGTCGGTTGCCAGCACCGGGTCGGTCGGCGCAACGATTGCGCCGAGCAGTACCCCCGCACCCAACGGCATACCCAGCACATAATAGGCAAATTCAGCGACCATCACGACGGTGATGGTCATGGATGCGGTCGCGAGCAGAATCGGCGAACGCCAGCGGGAAAAACTGAACGGGACCGGCATTTTTACGCCGGCAGAAAACAGGGAGATCAATACCGCCACTTCGGTCAGTGATTCCAGCAATGCTGATTGCTTGAGCGGATTGAAATGAAACAAATTGAGCGCGGATGGCCCGACCAGCATTCCCACAGCCAGATAAATAATGGCGGAGGTGATCGGCGAGCGTTTGAGGAGGGAAGCAGTCAGACCCATGGCCAGCAACAATCCGCCCACGAGCATGAACCACAGTTCGCTAGTCATCAGTATGTTGCAGATACATAAATAACCGCATTGCCAAGATGTACGATGGGAAAGTTTATATCACAGTATATCGGGTACATACTGTGTGCTGCCATACATAGCGGGATTCCGAGTTACCGGCGGGCCGAGTACTGTTGCATTTGTCATGCACGCGGCAATCACTCATGAACAAATCTCACCGACCCACTGCAATTTGCCGGCCAACCGAAGTGTCCGGCATGGCTGCCCTGGCCGCTAAATGGTGCAGCGCCAGGTTGAATGGGGTCGCACCCGCCCGGGCGAACGCGGCTAGTGCAGGTTGCCGGCCGCGAGCCGGGAATCGTTGTTCAGCAGTCCGGCTTCATCGCTGACGATATGAGCCGCTTCGGTCAGCAATATATCCTTGGCGTTTTTGTTGGCATTTTCGATGGCCAGTTCGGTATTGAGATTGCGTTCGCTGGACAGCATGCCGTCGTCCTGAAATGCCTTGGCGCTGGCCACCTTGCCGGCGCGGCTTTCGCCGCTTTTCTCGCGATACGCATCGCGCGATTCTTGAGCTTCGCGCTCCTTGAGGCGCACCGTTTCATTGAGCGAGATCAGGTTTGTCCGGCGCATCTTGTTGAAATCGGCGATATCCTCATCAAGGTACTTGAAGTCCCGGTCATGGCTGACGCGCTTGTTGTGGCTGGCGATCAGTAGCGGAATGATACCGTGCAGGTCGCCATCCGGTTTGTAGTCGGCCGCCTTGATCTGCGACCATGGCAGGGCATTGTCAAAGCTGGACTCGCCAAAATCTTCCGAGTCGCTTATCGAGGGCAGCGTAATGTCCGGCGTTACCCCGCGCAACTGGGTGGTGCCGCCATTGATACGGAAAAACTGGGCAATGGTCATCTTGACTTCGCCGAATTCGGGTTTGTCGTTTTTTACAAGCTGGTCAAGGTCCGCCACGGTCTGCACGGTGCCTTTGCCGAAGCTGGTTTGACCGATCACGACGCCGCGACCGTAATCCTGTATCGCCGCGGTGAAAATCTCCGAGGCAGAGGCCGAGCCGCGATTGATCAGCACGCCCAGCGGACCGGTCCAGGCGGGTGAAGTATCGCTATCGTTGTCAACCGTGATTTCGCCCTTGGAGTCGCGTTGCTGGAGCACCGGGCCCTTCCCGACAAACAAGCCGGTCAGATTGATCGCTTCATCCAGCGACCCGCCGCCGTTGTTGCGCAGGTCGATCAGCACGCCATCCACCTTGTCCTTTTTGAGCTCATTCAGCAGGTTCAACACGTCCCTGGTTGCGCTTTTGTAATTCTTGTCCCCGTTCTGGCGGGCGGCAAAATCCTGATAAAACTCGGGCAGGGTGATCACGCCGATGCGGCGGGTAACGCCCTTGTCCTTGACCTCGATGATCGATTTCCTGGCAGCCTGG
>DATKVR010000143.1:0-21872 GCA_035529955.1 Gallionella sp. | reverse complement strand
ACCGGCACGCTTTGCCCTTCCTTGCCGCAGGTGCCAACGCCGGGATCGAGCGCCATGTCATTGCCGATCATCGAAATGCGCGTGAGCACATCCGGACCGTTGCCGATCAGCGTTGCGCCTTTGACCGGATGGGTAATCTTGCCATCCTCGATCATGTAGGCCTCCGCGGTGGAAAACACGAATTTTCCGCTGGTGATATCCACCTGCCCCCCGCCGAAGTTCACCGCGTACAGGCCGTGTTTCACCGACGCGATGATTTCCTTCGGATCCTTGTCGCCATTGAGCATGTAGGTATTGGTCATGCGCGGCATCGGCAGATGCGCGAAGGATTCACGGCGCGCATTGCCGGTTACCGGCACGCCCATCAGCCGCGCGTTGAGCGTATCCTGCAGATATCCCCTGAGGATACCGTTCTCGATCAGCGTGGTGCATTGTGAAGGATTGCCTTCGTCGTCCATTTGCAGCGAGCCGCGCTGCCTGGCCAGCGTGCCGTCATCCACCACGGTCACACCTTCCGCCGCGACGCGTTCCCCGACACGCCCGGAAAACGCCGAGCTGCCCTTGCGGTTGAAGTCGCCTTCCAGGCCGTGTCCGATGGCCTCGTGCAACAGGATACCCGGCCAGCCGTTGCCCAGCACCACGGTCATATTGCCGGCCGGGGCGGGCGTCGCATCCAGATTGGTCACCGCCTGGTGCACCGCCTGCGCTGCATACTTGTGCAGCATCGCATCGTCGAAATAGGCGTAATCAAAGCGCCCGCCCCCGCCTGCCGAGCCCTGTTCCCGCTTGCCGTTGCTCTCGACAATGACCGTCACCGACAGGCGCACCAGCGGGCGTATGTCGGCATTCATCAGGCCGTCGCTGCGCGCCACCATCACCACTTCATATTCGCCGGCCAGACCCGCCATTACCTGCACCACGCGCGGATCGAGCGCGCGCGCATAGCCTTCGACACGTTCCAGCAACGCGACTTTTTCCGCGTCCTTGAGGCTGGCGATCGGGTCATCCGGCAGATAGATTTCGCGGCGCGATCCGTGGTGCAGCCCAAGAGGAACGATGGCAACGGATTGCGTGCCGCCCTGCCGTGCAATCGCACGCGTGGCCTGCGCCGCGCTTTCTAGGGCATTCAGGCTGATATCGTCGGAATAGGCGAAGGCGGTCTTCTCGCCGCTCACCGCGCGCACCCCGACACCCTGATCGATGTTGAAACTGCCGGACTTGACGATGCCCTCTTCCAGCGACCAGCTTTCGGCGCGGCTGTACTGGAAATACAAATCGGCGTAATCAAGCTGGTGCGCCATCATGCTGGCGAAAACTTGTTCGATATGGCCTGCTTCGATGGAGTACGGCACCAGCAGCGATTGCTGGGCGGTGGCAAACAGCGTATCAAACGGAGAATTCTGCAGCGTAGTACCCATTCCGGCATTCTCCTTGTCAATCACAATTGAATAATTTTCGATGCGCCAGCGCGGGCAGACTTGCCCGCAGACTGGCCTGATAGGATGGATTGACGTCCGCGACCACGACACCCGAGCCGCGCGGCAAACGATCCAGTATCCTGCCCCACGGATCGACGATCATGCTGTTGCCGTGCGTCTCGCGCCCATTGACATGATACCCCCCTTGCGCGGCGGCGATCACGTAAGAAAGATTTTCGATGGCCCGCGCCCGCACCAGCACTTCCCAGTGCATTTTGCCGGTGGTCTCGGTGAACGCGGACGGCAGCACAATGATGTCCACATTCCGCATGGAGCGGAACAGCTCAGGGAAGCGCAGATCATAGCAAATCGCCAGACCGATCCGCCCGAACGGACTGTCTATCACCACCACCCGATCGCCTGGTTCGATCGTTTTGGCTTCGTGGTAATTTTCGTTGCCCAGCTCCAGATTGAACAAATGGATCTTGTCATAGCGCGCTACCTGTTCGCCGCGCTCATCGAACACCAGGCAGGTATTCCTGACCTTGTCGGGGGTACTCGCCGCCAGCGGAATTGAGCCGCCAACCAGCCATATCTTGTACTGGCGGGCAGTATCGCCAAGGAACGACTGAATATTCCCCAGACCCGGTTGCTCGCGGACCTTGACCTTGTCCTGTTCGGTCATCCCCATGATGGCGAAAAACTCCGGCAACACCACCAAACGCGCACCCTGCTGTGCTGCGTTGGCGATCAGGCGGCGCGCTTCGCTCAGATTGCCCTCGACATTCGGACCCGAAGCCATCTGGATCGCCGCCACCTTGAATGCGTTGACCTGCGCCGCGATGCGTTGTTGTGTGGAATCACCTGCTGACATAATTGACTGGTTTCCTATTTATCCGGGTTGCCTTGTTTTGCTTCTTTGGCGAAATCGCCGACCCTTACCACGTCGGGGTCGCTCCATAATCCGCTGACATTGTATTCAAATGACGCCAACTTATCGAGCGGATTGCCCAAAACCTTGTTGACGATGAGCGATCCGATACCCACCACCGGGCTGATCGCGAATGCGCCTATCACCGCCATACTGTTGCCTATCGTCGGCATGACCCTGACCTGCAGATTCTGGGTTTCCCGGTTCAGATTCACGCTGCCCTTCAGCGTCACCTTGGCAGACGACCCGTCGATATGAAAATCCTGTGTGTCTATCACGCCATTCTTGATATCCGCGTTGCCGTTGATGTTGTCGAACTGGAAGCCCTCGCTGAACACGTCGGTAAAACCCAGCGCGATATGCCTGGGCAAATCCTGAAGGCTGAGTACGCTGAGCAGTTTGCCGGCCCCCGGATCCATTTTCAGGAACCGGCCCTTGCCGGTATCCAGTTTCAGCGAGCCATTCAGCGTGGCATAGCTGAATTTGTCCGGCGACCCGGCCCATGAAATATCCGCCGCCAGCCTGCCGTTGCCTCCCTTGACGGTACTGGGGTAGCCGGAACGGTCGAGTATCTTCCCGGCGTCCCTGATATCCAGCAGCAATTTCAGCCGGGTTTCCTGCTGTCCCTGCGCATCACTCCAGACCCCGCTCCCGACCAGGCTGCCGTCCGGGTTGGTGATATTCAGACGACGCATCCGCCAGTCCTTGCCTTCCGGATGTCCAATCAACTCAAAGCGGCCGACGTGCTTTCCTTTAAGCTGCAAGTTCTCGATCGAAATATCCAGTGCCGGAACATTGCCCGGATATGATTTGTCCTCCTGTTTCGATTTGACGGGCAGGATGGGTTTGACCGGTTCGGCAGAAGGCGGGGAAAGTTGCAATTGTTTGGTGCCCTCCAATAGCAAACGACTTAAATGGGCGCGGAACATGCTGCCCGCTTCATATCCGTGGGGCTCCCATACCATTTCCCCGTTCAGCCCGACACCGGATAGCCTTGCTGCCAAACCATCGCCGCGCCTGGTGGCAGTGACATGAACAGCGCTGATACTCTGCCCAAACCCGGTTAATTTTTCGATATGCAGATTCGCCCCGGCAATAATCGATTTGGGTCCATATCCCGCAATTTGCCCTGCGGATTTCGGCGCCTTCCCGGATTGCTTTACGGGAACACCGGAGCCCTTGTTGGTGGCGGGTTCCCCCGCTGCGCCTGCCAAACCGCCCCATCCCTCCACCGACAATTCGGGCAGATTGCCGACCAACCACACGCCATCCCGCTTGTCGCGCCTGCCGCGCGACAAGCTGTGCGCCGGTTTTGCCGGAACCAGCTGGTCCGGCCGGCCAAATCTGACCAGTCCGCGCTTGATTACCATCGCCCCGCCTTCTTTCTGGCGCTCCAGCCTCGCGCTGAACAGGTTTCCCAGCCGGGCCGTAATCACATCACCCTCCTGGCCGGCACTTTCAGCTTGGAGACAAGGGCCAACACAGGGTTTGACCGGTTTGGCTTCATTCATCAACGGAGTCAGTTCCGCACGCAACGGCATGGACTCACCGGCGGTTTTGGTAAAAGGTTGCGGCAGAGCCGAACTCAGCCCCTGCAATCTGGACGTGAGTACAATCTGCGCGGATTTTTTGATCACGTTGATATCGGCATCCCAGTCCGTACTGCCGTGCAAATAATCCAGCACAGGATAAGGCTCAAGCTTGCGCAACACATCGACATTGCTGCGCCCCCTGACCGTGGCATGCACCGCACCATTCTCGCTGCTCTGGACATTGATGCTGGCCGGCCCCCCGAGTATTTCCGCCGACACATTGCTGGCGTGCATGCCGGCCTGGGTAAACGCCAGCGTCCCCCGGGTTTTGTGCAGCATAGGCACGTCCTTGCCCAAATCAATATCGTTACCCTGTACCTTGATCGTGCCGGACACCTGCACCGGCTTGTTTCCCGACAAGGGGATACTGGCGGACAAATCCAGTTGCCCGTTGCCGCTGGCACGGATACCGTCGGTGAAGCCATCGATATAGCTGCGCACCGGGCTTTTCTGGACGAATTCCAGGAATGAATTGCTTGCGCCTGTTGCCTCACCCTTTATCTGCAGCAACTGATCCTTGCTCATCATGTCCGGTATCGTGATGGTGACGTTATGCAGGTGCGTATCAAGTATGGTCGCTGACGGTGACTCCACAACCAGCTTGTTGTCGCGTATCAATAACTCGCCGGAAATATTTTCGATACGCGGCCAACTTTTGTCGAATTCCAGCACCGCATCCTGTGCATGCCCGCCGATTTCGAGCAGCACATCGTTGCGACCGTCCGCCTCCGACACGTTGCCGGCACAGCCGGCGGTTTGCACCCGCGAGGAGTACGCCGGCGGGTTCCCGGCAGCTTCGCTGCCACCCTCCCGCTGCGGGAGGACGCTGGAGGCCGGCACTCCGGCAGCGGATGCATTCGCGCACCGTGTCGTACCGCCCGGCGGGAAATTGCTCAGATTACCCTTGATGCGGATACGGAAGTCTTCGGTGTGACCCGCCAGCAGTGCGCCGTTCAGCCAGTCGTTGCCAGCCCTGCCCAACGCGATCAGCGGGGTATAACGGGCAGCGCGACTGATATCGCCACGCGTCAACCTGCCGGTCAAATCCAGCACACCCAGCGTGCCTGCCTGTGTCCGGTAACTGCCGTACAAATTGCCTGCCAAATCATCGTTGGAGACGGCAATGTTGTCGACATTGATCGACAACTCACCATTCTTGCGTTGCCAGGATGCCTGGCCGATCAGGGTGGCAAACGACAGCGGCTCGCGCATCACGTCCGGCGCATCCACGGTCATCCCGCGCGCGTCGATACTCACCCTGCCGCTCGCCTCGCTGCCATCGACGTCCCCGGTCAAACCGGAAAAACCGGGTATTTTGCCGACCTGATTTAGCCCGAGGTTCTCGAAATGCCCTTTGAGTTTATAGTTGTCGGGGTTTTCGGACGCCCCCTGCCATTGCGCATCCAGATTGCTCACCACCCCCTTGGGCGCATACGCATCCAGTTGCGCGCGCAGGGAAGCTTGCATCGGCAGGTATTTTGCCAGCGCGTTTAGATTCTTCAGCCTGAGCAGGTTGGCTCGAATCTCTACGCTTGAAGTTTGGCCGCCGACCGCCTTATGATTTTCCGCAGTTACCGTTCGAAAATAGAAATTCGTAGGCTGAAAGTCGAGCCCATCCTGCAGTTGCATCGCCAAATTTTTTGTTGAGATTTGAAAGCCGCCTGCCAGCGCTTGCCATGAAGCGCGGCCGCGCAATTTGCTCACTCGCATTTCTGGCACATCCGCACCCAGTTTGGTAATCACATCACGCAAATCCATATCAACTGTGACCTGGTTTATTTTGCCGGCATCGATACCCAGCCAGCCGCGCAACGCCCCCCGGCCCCGGCTGAATTCACCGGGCAAATCCAGCCAGGGCCGCCAGGCTGTCACGTTGGTGTAATCCAGCCGTGTATACAATATGCCGTGCCACTTGGCCGGATTGTCAAAACTTGCCCCGTAGAACTCTCCGCGCAAATCAAGCGGGGTTGCCAAATCTTCCGGTGGTATCGCCTGCAGCGCAAAACGATGTTGGTTGAACCAGCTGCTGACGCGCAGGTTGACCTGTTGCAGCACCAGCGGTGGGGCGGCACGCTGTGCATCCATCCAGACAATCAGGGCATTACGCACGACCAGGTTGGACTGGTGCAGCAGCCAGTCGGATATATCGTTATTCTCGCCCGGCTTGGAAAGCGCCAGGTTGCCGATATACAGCTTTCCGCTTGCATCCCGGCGTATCAGCAGCTCGGGGCTGTCGACCTCCAGGCTGGCCAGCCGTATTTCGGCGGTGAACAGCGACATCCAGGACAGGCTGCCATCGATACTTTTCAGCGCCAATGCAGTATGCCGCCGGTCATCCAGAATGCGCACATCGGTCAGCTTGAGTCGCGGCATAAATCCACGCCACTCACCCTGAATTTTGCCGATGGTGACCGGACTTCCCATCGCGGCCGACAACGAAGACGTGATATTGTCGTGATAGTTCTCTATATTCGGCAACAACCAATAACGCAGCGCCATGATCGAAAATGCGAGCAATACCGCTGAAACGGCCAACGCAACCACGATGAGCCGCGACAACCAGTTAAAGCTGTGCCAAATCAAGCGGACAGGAAGAGAGTTCAACATTGAATAACCCAACGGGCGAAGCGCCGGAATGAGTGGCTAAAACCTATAATTGGACGACAATTCGTATTCTAACTTAATGAGCCCATGAATATCGTGAACTCAACCATTTTGGCATTCCCGGACTTGCTGCAAAAAACCTTGCGCTGCAGCCGCTATGCCAAACGGACAATCGAGGCAGACCCGTCCCTGCTGGAATGGTTGCAGGAAAAATACAGCTCGCCGTGCAGCCGCGCGGAAATGCGGGAATTGCTGCAACGATCCGGGTCAAACCTGGATGATGAAACCGGGTTATCGCGCGCCATGCGCAGGCTGCGCAGGCAGGTGATGGTCAAACTGATATTGCGCGATCTCAACGGTTTGGCGGACCTGAACGAAATCATGCAATCGATGACCGCGCTGGCGGAAGTGTGTGTGCAACGCGCGCACGCCTGCCTGACGAATACTATGCGCGCGCAGTTCGGCGCGCCGACGGATCAGGCCGGGGTTGCGGGGCAGGATTTGCTGGTTATTGCGATGGGCAAACTCGGCGGCGGCGAGCTGAATGTTTCATCCGACATTGACCTGATTTTTGTCTATCCGGAAGACGGCGAAACCGATGGCACGCACAAACTCAGCAACCATGAGTTCTTTACCCGGATGGGTCGACGGCTGATCAGCATGATCAGCGAACACAATGCCGACGGCTATGTGTTCAGGGTCGATATGCGCTTGCGGCCGTATGGCGAGAGCGGGCCGCTGGTGACGAGCTTTGCCGCCCTGGAGGAGTACCTGCTCAGCCAGGGCCGCGAATGGGAAAGATACGCATGGATCAAGGCACGCGTCATTTCACCGGCCGAAAACCCGCGGCAGCCGACTCCCCAGGCAACCGAATTGGCCGGATTGATCAGGCCGTTCGTATACCGCAAATATCTGGACTTCGGCGCAATCGATTCAATGCGCAAGTTGCATGCACAGATCCGCCAGGAAGTTCAGCGCCGCAACCGGCTCAACAACATCAAGCTCGGGCCGGGAGGCATACGCGAGATCGAATTCACCGCGCAGGTGTTCCAGCTGATACGCGGCGGGAACGATGCTAGGCTGCGCATTCAACCCACCCGCAGTGTGCTGCAACAGCTCGGTACAAATGCCCAGTTGTCCTCACAGGAGGTGGCCGCACTGGATGCAGCCTATGTATTCCTGCGTAATCTGGAACACCGCCTGCAATATCTGGATGACCGGCAAACCCAGGAATTGCCCGAAACTTCCGAAGATCGTGAAATCATCGCATACGGGATGGGTTGCGCGGATTACGCCGCGCTGCTGGAAGCGTTAAATATTCATCGCACAGTGGTCAGCCGGCAGTTCGAGTTGATTTTCGGTACGCCGCAGCAGGCGCAATCCGGAACACATTTGGCAGAGCCGGGCGCCAATCAGGCAGATGAGCAATCAGCACCGGCCGGTTTGCAGGGTGTGCCCGAATTGCCGGGCGACGTGCAACTGTGGCATGAGGGAATCACTGCTGAAGAGTTGAACTCAGCCCTGGAGACACTGGGCTATCTCGACATAATAAACAGCGCGCAGCGCCTGCTGCAATTGCGCCGCAGCGCGCGCTACCAGCATCTGCCCGAATTGAGCAGACAGAGGCTGGACCGGCTGATCCCGCAATTCATCATCCTGAGCGCGCGGCACAGCGACCCCGATGCGACCCTGTCCAGATTGCTGGCCTTTCTCGAAGGCATCAGCGGCCGCGCCTCGTATCTCGCGTTTCTGGCCGAATATCCGCAGGCCCTGCAGCGCCTGACCCGGCTCATCGCCGCAAGCAGCTGGGCCAGCACCTATCTGACCATGCACCCGGCATTGCTGGATGAATTGCTGGATGCGCGCGAAATATACCGGCCGCCGCAGTGGCAGCAGATCGACCAGGAACTGCAAACCGGGCTGGAAGACTGCGCGGACGATGCCGAGCGGCAGCTGGACGTGCTGCGTCACACCCAGCAGGAACAGACCTTTCACCTGCTGGCGATGGACCTGCAGGGATTGCTGCCGCTCGAGACGCTCAGCGACCACCTCAGCGATCTGGCTGACCTGATTTTGCGCCATGTGCTGAAGCTGAGCTGGGCTACACTGCGCAAGCGGCATCGCGACGAACCCGCATTCGCGGTCATCGCGTACGGCAAGCTGGGTGGCAGAGAACTGGGGTATGCCTCCGATCTGGACCTGATCTTCCTGTATGACGACGATCATCCCGATGCCCAGCAAAACTATGCACGGCTGGCACAACGCATCAATACCATGTTGAGCAGCTACACGTCATCGGGACGCCTGTACGAAACCGATCTGCGCCTGCGCCCGGACGGCGCCAGCGGCTTGCTGGTGAGCTCGATCGGGGCTTTTGCCGAATACCAGCAGAAACATGCCTGGGTATGGGAACATCAGGCTCTGACGCGTGCCCGCTTCAGTGCCGGTGATGCAGGAATCGGCAAAGCATTCGAGCGGATACGCAAACAGGTGCTGTGCCAGCCGCGCGACCCGGCGGCGCTGCGGCAGGACATCCTCGCGATGCGCCGGAAAATGCACGACGGCCATCCCAACCGCAGCGGCCTGTTCGACATCAAGCATGACAGCGGCGGCATGGTGGACATCGAATTCATGGTGCAATATCTGGTGCTGGCCTATGCCCATGAACACCCGCAACTGTCCGCCAATGTCGGCAACCTGGCATTGCTCAAACTCGCCGGGGAACTCGGGCTGATCCCGAATGAACTGGCCGAACAGGTCCGCCAGTTATACCGCGAATTGCGCCAGATACAGCATCGCATGCGGCTTAACAGCATTTCGCCGTGCCGTATCGAACGGGACAGGATTGATACCCGCGCTTGCGGGATTTTATGGGGCCGGTTGCTTGGCGACACTCCCAATGACAGCGGCACTGAACCTGCCTGAAGCGATATAGCGGCCCGAGGCCTCGCCGTTCTTTCGTCCGGCGAGCCGATACATGACCATTTCGCCCTTGCCCTTGACGGTTATGGTGGCTGGTGGATCGAAGTCATAGTCATAGCGGATGCGGTTGTAGGTGGTCTTGTCAACCTGTATCACCCCTTCAACCGCCTCATCGGTAAGCCTGCTGGCCACGTTCACCGTATCTCCCCACAAATCATAGATGAAACGTTTGGTGCCGATCACCCCGGCGACCACCGGTCCGGTGGCGATGCCGCTGTGTATATTCAGCTTGAAAGGGGACAGGGAGGGATGCTTGATCACATAGTCGCGCATTTCCAAAGCCAGATTGGCAATGTCGTTGGTGTAATTTGAGTTGACTTGGTTCAAGCCGCCCACCGCCATATAGGCATCGCCGATCGTCTTGATTTTCTCCAGGCCGTACTTTTCACACAACTGGTCAAAACCCGAGAATATCGTATTCAGCAAACCGACCATCTGTTCGGGAGAAAGGGACTCGGTGAGCTGGGTAAAATTCACCAGATCGGCAAACATCACCGTCACATCCGCATGTCCATCCGCGATCAGGCCCTCATGATCGTTCTTGAGCCGGGTAGCAATGCTGCTCGGCAGCACATTAAGCAGCACACGTTCCGATTTCTTCTGTTCTTCGGCCAGCAACTGGTGCTGCTGGTCCAGCTGGTCCTTGATCTTGTCCATCGCCACAACGAAATGGCGTACCAGAAAATAGATGATCGAAGACATGGCGGCAAAATTCAGCGCGAAGAAGAAACCGATGGTTCTCATCGCCACTCCATTGGTATTGCCGCTGCCGAGATAAAAATCAAAGCCGCCCGATATCACCGTCATCACCATGTAGGCGACAAACCAGGGAACCGAATCCCGCCAGCCTTTGACCACCAGCGCACCAATCGGGGCGAGCAGCGCCCAGAGCATCACACCGCTGGCGGTAACCGAGCTGCCGATGCTCCATTGCATGATGAACGGAACAAACAGAAACAGGCTCAGCTGGATAAAACGAAATACCTCGAAATTCTTGTATCTTGAAAAGTGCACCAGTGAACCGACCGAAATCAACTGGTAAGCGAGGGGGACGTTGGCCGAAAAATCTATGCCCATCACCCAATAGATCGCCAGCCACAACACCACGGCAAGATTCATGAAGGCAGCGGCAAAGATCAGCAAATCCCGGTGCAATTTCTCCTCTTGCTCATAGGGCTTGGCTTCGCCGACTGGGGGGGTAATTTGCATTTTTGTTATGACTTAAAAAAGGTATCCAAATATTGAACCATTGGCCATATTTCAGAATATGCTGTAATCATAACCGAATTGACCGCCAATAAATCAAGTCCGTGATGCCGAAATTTTATTTCCGCGACTTCATAAGTCCGCTGGAAAAGGCTAAAATGCGCGCTTCGAAAACCACCTCTATTTTAAAGGGACCCCTATTATGTCGATGTCCGACCGCGACGGTTTTATCTGGTACGACGGCAAGCTGGTGCCGTGGCGCGATGCCACCACCCACGTGCTGACCCATACCCTCCACTACGGCATGGGGGTATTCGAGGGCTTGCGCGCGTACAAGGCCGCCAAGGGCACCGCAATTTTCCGCTTGAAGGAGCATACCGACCGGCTGTTCAATTCCGCGCACATCTTCCAGATGAAGATGCCCTATGACAAGGAAACCATCAACGCGGCGCAACTCGAAGTGGTGCGGGCGAACAAACTGGAATCCTGCTACATCCGCCCGATCTGCTTTTATGGCTCGGAAGCGATGGGCATTTCGGCCAAAACCCTTTCCACCCACATCGCAATCGCGGCCTGGCCATGGGGAGCTTATCTTGGCGATGACGGGATGCAAAAGGGTATACGCGTAAAGACTTCCAGCTTCACCCGCCATCATGTCAATGTGAACATGTGCCGGGCAAAGTCCGTAACGACCTATACCAATTCGATACTTGCGCACCAGGAAGCCGACAATGACAACTATGACGAAGCCCTGCTGCTTGATGTGGACGGCTACGTGGCCGAAGGCGCCGGTGAGAATATATTCATCGTAAAAAAGGGCAAACTGTATACTCCCGACCTGACGGCCTGCCTGGAAGGCATCACGCGCGATTCAATCTTTACGCTGGCCAGGGAAATGGGCATCGAAATCGTCGAGAAACGCATCACCCGCGATGAAGTCTATTGCGCCGATGAAGCCTTTTTCACCGGCACCGCCGCCGAGGTCACGCCGATACGCGAACTCGACCGCCGCACCATCGGCAGTGGTTCACGCGGCCCGATCACCGCCAGGCTGCAGCAGGCATTTTTCGAATGCGTTGCCGGGAAGCACCCGCAGCACACCGGGTGGTTGAGCTATATTTAACGAGGCATTTGGGGAGTTATCTTGAACAAACAGGACATCAACCAGCGTTATATCGAAGTCACCGCGCATGACCTGCCGCTTGCCTGCCCGATGCCGAACATGAATGTCTGGAACGCGCATCCGAAAGTCATGATCCCGCTTGATCATGGCGGTGAAGCGCGCTGTCCCTATTGCGGCACGCTGTACAAATTCAAGGGCGAACTTCCCAAAGCGCATCATCAATAACCCGGGTCGGCTTTATTTTCGCCGGCGGGCTTGCAAAGACAAATGTACAAAATCCTGATTATCGGTCCGAGCTGGGTGGGCGACGCCATGTTGATGCAGCCGATGCTGCTGCGTTTAAGGCAACGGCATCCCGGGTGCCGGATCGATGTGCTGGCCCCGCCCTGGACCGCCGCACTGCTGGGTGCGATGCCCGAGGTCGATGAAGTCATCACCAACCCGTTTCCGCATGGCGCATTTGCGCTCGGGGCACGGTTTCAGCTGGGAAAAAAACTGCGCAGTTCGCAATATGACCAGGCAATCGTGCTTCCCAATTCGCTGAAATCGGCACTGGTACCCTATTTTGCACAGATCCCGCTGCGCACCGGATTTGTCGGGGAAGCCCGTTACGGATTGCTCAACGATGCACGAAAACTCGACAAAAAGCGCTTGCCGTTGATGGTGGAACGTTTTGCCCAACTTGCGGAAAACCCGGGGGGCACCATTCCCCGCCCGCTGGCCAACCCCAGGCTGGAAGTTTCCGCAACCCGGCGAGATGCCGTGTTGCATAAGCTGGGGCTGGTAACCGACCAGCCCGTCGCGGTATTCTGCCCCGGCGCCGAATATGGTCCGGCCAAGCGCTGGCCGCAAACCTATTTTGCGGAAATCGCCCAGCGGCTGCGAAATCATGGTTATGCGGTATGGCTGGTCGGCTCCGCCAAGGATCGGGAAATCGCGGACAAGATCATTGCGCTGGGCAATGCCGAGTGCCGCAACCTTTGCGGCGTAACCGACCTGGGCGATGCCATCGCGCTGCTTTCGCGGGCGCAACTGGTCATCAGCAACGATTCCGGACTGATGCATCTGGCCGCCGCGCTGGACCGGCCGATGCTGGCCCTGTTCGGTTCGAGCAGCCCGCAATTCACTCCCCCGCTCTCGGCACACGCCGGGATCATCAAGCTTGACCTTAAGTGCAGCCCCTGTTTCAAACGCGAATGTCCGCTCGGACACTTCAACTGCATGAAGCAACTCACGCCCGGTCTGGTGTGGGAAAAATTGCAACGTATCGATCACCATCTTGAGTCTTGATAATGCATAACCTGCCCAAAGAAATTTTCAAAGCGTATGACATACGCGGCATCGTCGGCAAGACATTGACGCCGGCAGTGGTCGAAGCGATCGGGCACGCGATCGGCTCCGAGGCCACGGCGCGCGGCCAGAAATCGATTGCCATCGGGCGCGACGGCAGATTGTCCGGGCCGGAACTCATCGCGGCATTGGCGAACGGCATCCGGAAAAGCGGTATAGATGTGATTGATGTCGGTTGTGTCCCCACACCGATGGTGTATTACGCCGCGTACCAATTGCAAACCAACTGCGCGGTGATGCTTACCGGCAGCCACAATCCGCCCGATTACAACGGCCTGAAAATGGTGCTGGCGGGCGAAACACTGTCGGGCGAAACTATCCAGCAATTACGCGTGCGCATTGAACAGAACAGACTGACGCACGGCAACGGCAGCTACACAAAACGCAACATCAGCGTGGAATACGCCAAGCGCGTCGTTTCAGACATCAAACTGGCCCGCCCGATGCATGTCACCGTGGATTGCGGCAACGGCGTGGCGGGCGCTTATGTCGCCAACCTTTACCGCGAACTCGGCTGCATCGTGGAAGAAATGTACTGCGAAGTGGACGGGCACTTCCCCAACCATCATCCCGACCCTTCGCAACCCGAAAATCTTGCCGACCTTATTGCGGCACTGCGCAGCAACGGCAGCGAACTGGGCCTGGCGTTCGACGGCGACGGTGACCGCCTCGGTGTGGTGACCAGGGACGGCAGAATCATCTACCCGGACCGGCAACTGATGCTGTTCTCCGCCGATGTACTGAGCCGCAATCCCGGAGCGGAAATAATTTTCGACATCAAATCGACGCGCAATCTGTTCGGCTGGATACGCCAGCACGGCGGCAAACCAACGCTATGGAAAACCGGACATTCCCTGATAAAAGCCAAGATGCGCGAAACCGGTGCACTGCTGGCCGGGGAGATGAGCGGCCATGTATTCTTCAAGGAGCGATGGTATGGATTTGACGACGGTCTGTACAGCGGTGCGCGCCTGCTCGAAATCCTGAGCAGGGTTCAGGATCCAAGCGCTTTGCTGAATTCATTGCCGGATGCGGTCTGCACACCGGAACTGCATATTCACACCGCCGAAGGAGAGAACCACGCGCTGCTTGCGCAACTGCAACAGACCGAAAAATTTACCGATGCAATGGAAATCATCACGCTGGACGGGCTGCGCGTGGAATATGCAGACGGTTTTGGACTGGCGCGCCCCAGCAACACCACACCGGTGATCGTGTTGCGTTTTGAGGCAGATAACGCGGAAGCGTTGCAGCGCATCCAGAACGACTTCCGCACCATGTTCCGGCGGGCAGCGCCACATTTGCAACTGCCATTCTGACGCAATAGCATCAGGCATGCGTTTTGCCTGGCCGGAAACCGGTTTCATTGCGTTTCCGCTGTTGAATCCAAATACTACGCTGATCAGATTCGCTCTGTTGACTCGTCGTTGCCGGAGAATGGCATTTTGCGCTGTTGCGCTTGCATCCAGTATGCCAAACGTTCGTGGAATATCTCGGCGTATCCCGCAATGTCACACGGTTTGGCCACAAAACTGTTCGCGCCGGCCTTGTAACTCATCAGCACATCTGCCTGGGTGAATTCTGTGGAGAAAACCACGATGGGGATTTCATTGGTGGCGGAAAAACTGCGCAGTTTGCGCAGCACTGCCAGTCCATCCAGCTTTGGCAATTTGAGATCCAGCAGAATGATGTGCGGCATCTTTTCACTTTTTTCGATGCCTGCCCCAAACCACTCCAACGCAACATCACCGCCAGCCACCGCAGTGAGGCTAACCTCGGGTCGAGTTTCTACAGCAGCACGGCGCGCCAAATCGACTTGAAAATAATCGTCATCAATCAACAGCACATTATAACGACCTGTATCCACCCGTATCGCTCCTTATGTGTGAGCCTTAAATCCTATCCGTAATATAGCCTGATGCAGCAAACAGATGTTTCGGCTGCGTGCCGACTGTCATCATCATGCCCAGCATTGCTGTGACGCAACAGCCATGAAATCGTCCGTTACACCTGCGAGGACTACGCCGGTGTGCCCGGCAATTCCACCACCATGTTTCCGCAGTGGAAGCTGCTCGCCAGGATGGGTGCGCCATACTATAACTTAGTCTGCACCCATGCTGGAACAGAATCCAATGCCGCAGCCAAATGTTCAGGTTGTGAACCACCTGCCATCGCCATGTCCGGCCTCCCTCCCCCTTTGCCGCCCACTTGCTGTGCGACCATGTTCACAAGTTCACCGGCCTTGATTTTCGCAATGAGGTCCGGTGTCACGCCGGCGATCAAACTGACCTTGTCTTCAGCTACCGCAGCCAGCACGATCGCTGCTGACTTGAGTTTATCCTTGAGCTTGTCCAGCGTTTCGCGCAACACTGCCGCATCTGCGCCTTCCAACAGGGCAGCCAGTACCTTGATGCCATTGATCTCGACAGCCTGACCGACGAGATCATCGCCTTGCGCGCTGGCAAGTTTCGATTTCAGGCGCGCCAGTTCCTTTTCCATAAACTTCACGTTATCGATGATTTGCAAGATGCGTGAGGCCGCCTCCTGCGGTTGGGTTTTCACCGCTTCTGCCACTTGTTGCAATTGCTGCTCCTGCTGCTGCACGTAAGCCAGCGCGCCTTCACCGGTCACCGCCTCAACGCGCCGCACGCCCGCCGCCACTCCGCTCTCGGCCAGTATCTTGAACAGCCCGATGTCGCCGGTGCGCTTGACGTGCGTGCCGCCGCACAGCTCGCGCGAGGAACCGATGTCCAAAACGCGCACTTCGTCACCGTATTTCTCGCCGAACAGCATCATTGCGCCGGTTTTCTGCGCCTCCCCGATGGACATCACGCGCGCGCGGGTCTCGGCATTGGCAAGGATTTCCCCATTGACGATATTTTCCACCTTGCGTATCTCCGCGTGCGTCATCGGCTGGGTATGCACGAAGTCGAAACGCGTCTTGTCCGGGTCGACCTGCGAACCTTTTTGTTGCACATGATTGCCCAGCACCTCGCGCAACGCCTTGTGCATGAGGTGCGTGACCGAGTGATTGCGTTCGGTGTGCGCTCTCGCCCGCATGTCCACGCGCGCGTTCACGCTGTCGCCCACGCTGAGTTTGCCGGTCTTGACCACACCATGATGACCAAACACCGCGGCCTGTACCTTTTGCGTATCCTCCACCGCAAAAATGCCGTGCATGCAGCGCAGCTCGCCACGGTCGCCGACCTGTCCACCGGACTCGGCATAGAACGGCGTGTCATCCAATATTGCCACGCCCAGTTCACCCTCATTCAGTTCGTTGACCGGGACGCCATCCCGGTACAAGGCCAGCACACTGGCTTTGCTTTCCAGCATTTCATAGCCGTGGAAGGCCGTGGCCGGTCCGGTGTATTCCAGATTCGCGGTCATCTTGAACTTGCCCGCAGCGCGGGCCTGCTCTTTCTGGCGGGACATCGCGACGTCAAACATCGCGACATCAACGGCGATTTTGTGTTCGCGGCAGATGTCGGCAGTCAGGTCGAGCGGAAAACCGAATGTATCATGCAGCTTGAAAGCCGTTTCACCGTTGAACACCTTGATACCCTGCTTGTGCATCTCGGCAAGATCGTTCTCCAGAATCGCCATGCCATGTTCGATGGTGGCAAAGAAGCGCTCCTCCTCCTGCTTGAGTATGCCCATCACGCGCGCCTGCTCCACTGCCAGTTCCGGGAATGCTGCTCCCATTTCGGCGACCAGGTCGGGAACCATTTTGTGGAAGAATGCTGCACGTGCGTTCAGCTTGTAGCCGTGGCGGATGGCGCGGCGGATGATGCGGCGCAGCACATAGCCGCGTCCCTCGTTGCCGGGGATCACGCCGTCGGCGATCAGAAACGAGCAGGCGCGGATATGATCGGCCAGCACCTTGAGCGAATTGTTGGTGAGATCGTTGGTTTTGGTTTCGCGCGCCGCGGCACAGATCAGGTTCTGGAACAGGTCGATCTCGTAGTTGCTGTGCACATGCTGCAACACCGCCGAGATTCGTTCCAAACCCATGCCGGTGTCCACCGACGGTTTGGGCAGCGGATGCATCACCCCGTGCTCGTCGCGGTTGAACTGCATGAACACGTTGTTCCAGATCTCGATGTAGCGGTCGCCGTCTTCCTCGGGCGAGCCGGGGGGGCCGCCCCAGATGTCCGCACCGTGATCGTAAAAGATTTCGGTGCACGGGCCGCACGGGCCGGTGTCGCCCATCATCCAGAAGTTGTCCGAGGCATAGCGCGCGCCCTTGTTGTCGCCGATGCGGATTACCCTCTCGGCAGGAACACCGATTCCTTTGGTCCAGATATCGTAGGCTTCGTCATCCTCGGCATACACCGTGACCCACAGCTTGTCTTTGGGCAGCTGGTAAACAACGGTCAGCAACTCCCACGCATAGTTGATCGCATCGTGCTTGAAATAATCACCGAAGCTGAAGTTGCCCAGCATTTCGAAAAAGGTGTGGTGGCGCGCGGTGTAACCGACGTTTTCAAGGTCATTGTGTTTGCCGCCGGCGCGCACGCATTTCTGCGACGAGGTGGCACGGGTATAGGGGCGCTTGTCGAAGCCGAGGAACACGTCCTTGAACTGGTTCATTCCGGCATTGGTGAACAGCAGGGTCGGATCCTCGTGCGGAACCAGCGAACTGGATGCAACCACGGTGTGCCCCTTGGAGGCGAAGTAATCCAGGAATTTCTGGCGTATCTCACTGCTTTTCATGTTCTGCATCCATTGCTGATATCGTTGTGTCGGGCGGCGTTCAGGGTTGCTTCCGGTGCACCCTGCAACGCGCACCGGGCAAGGTGCGCATCATACCATTGTCCCGCCGCCACAACCGCTCAGCGCAGCACTTCCCATCTCTCGATATCGCCGTCCACCACGCTGAACAGCGGGTGCGGCTCCGCTTCGTCCAGCGCAAGGATGCGCTGGAACGCGGCGGGATCGCGCAGCTTCAGCTTGGCGCGCAGATGTGCCAATTCATAATCCAGCTGTCCGCGTGTAACCGTTATGGTCGCGCCGTCAGCACAGCGACCGATCTTTTCCGCATCGAAACGGTAACTGCGCCGCACAGCTTCGCGCTGTACCTCGGCCAGATAGGCCGCGATCGCACCCTGCGCATCGGGATGGTCGCGAAAGCGCGACAGCTGCGGATGATGGCGATAGCCCCTGGTCGCGCCGGCGAGCACCTTCTGCGCCAGCAAACCTTCGCGCCATAGCGCCACCAGGCCCCTGGCATCGAGATAGCGCGGATGCAGCGACCACAGCCTCATGCCAGCGTGCGCTGCGTATCGGATCGTTTCACCAGCGTGACGCCATTGCACTCAAGTTTCCCTGTTTGGCATTGATCCAGCCGGCCGGCCTGACACTTTTGAAGGGATTTCTGCCGGTTCAAGTGTATCAATCCTCTTCGGCAGTCGTGAGTCGCAGCACTTGAAAGATCACCTCGATACCAAACCCCCGCGATTGCAGAAATCGCATTTGCCTGGCCTTTTCCTTCGCGTCCTGCGGCAGCGCGCCAAATTTTCTTTGCCACACGTCACGCGCCGCTTCCAACTCGGTCTCTCTCAATTGCGGCAGCGCTTCGCTGATCAAATCCTCGCCGATGCCCCGCTGGCGTAATTCGTGGGTGATGCGCTGCAGACCGAATCGGTTGCGTTTGGCGTGTACCAATTGGGTGGCGGCACGCACATCGGATAACCAGCCGCGCCCGGTCAGGTCATCCAGCAACGCATCCAGGTCGACCGGTTGCGCTTGCTCGAAATCATCGTCAGCCTGAGCATGCGGCAACAACTTGCCGCGCAGCTCGGCTCGGCTGTATTCGCGCCGGGCCAAATATTGCAGTGCCCGTGCGCGCAGGCTGACCTCAGGCTTTTTCCTCATCCGGGTGTCCGGCCGAAAGCTTTTCGGCGGCTTTCTCGGCCGCTTTTGCACTCGCCTTGGCCGCGGCTTTCGCGGTGGGCTTTACAACCGGATCGAGCAGCGCCACGCCGACTGCTTCACGTATCTTGTTTTCGATTTCCCGCGCGATTTCCGGATTTTCGCGCAGGTATTCGCGCGCGTTGTCCTTACCCTGACCGATCTTGTTGCCTTTGTAGGCATACCAGGCACCGGCTTTTTCAACCAGTTTGTGCTGCACGCCAAGATCGATGATTTCGCCTTCGCGCGAAATACCTTCGCCGTACAAAATATCAAAAATCGCCTCGCGGAACGGCGGGGCGACCTTGTTTTTCACCACTTTTACCCGCGTCTCGTTCCCGATCACCTCGTCGCCCTTTTTGATCGAACCGATGCGGCGGATATCCAGACGCACCGAAGCGTAGAACTTGAGCGCGTTACCACCGGTGGTGGTTTCGGGATTACCGAACATCACACCGATCTTCATGCGGATCTGATTGATAAAGATCACCAGTGTGTTGGAACGGTTGATGTTGCCGGTCAGCTTGCGCAGTGCCTGTGACATCAAACGGGCATGCAAACCCATTTGCGAGTCGCCCATCTCGCCCTCAATTTCAGATTTCGGCGTCAGCGCGGCAACGGAATCGATCACCACCACGTCCACCGAGGCGGAACGCACCAGCATATCGGTGATTTCCAGCGCCTGCTCGCCGTTGTCGGGCTGCGAGATCAGCAGGTCTTCGACCTTCACGCCGAGCTTCTGCGCATACTGGGGATCGAGCGCGTGTTCCGCATCGATGAACGCCGCGGTACCGCCCAGCTTCTGCATTTCGGCGATGATCTGCAGGGTCAGCGTGGTCTTGCCGGATGATTCCGGACCGTAGATTTCCACCACGCGGCCGCGCGGCACGCCGCCGACGCCCAGCGCGATGTCCAGCCCCAGCGACCCGGTGGACACGACTTGTATGTCGCGCGCCACCTCATGTTCGCCGAGGCGCATGATCGAGCCTTTGCCGAATTGCTTTTCGATCTGGCCCAGCGCGGCTGCCAGTGCCTTTGATTTGTTGTCGTCCATTTTTATTCCCTTTCAGAAGTCGATGGCGGATTGTGGCACATCATTTTGCATTTGTACAGAACGTTCGTTCTGTTTGTATTTCAGGCCGTTTCGGTCCGGTTATTCAGCAGATCGGCAATGCCTTGCAGCGCGATATTCACTGCCTGGGCGCGCACTTCGGCGCGATTCCCATCCAACTGGAAGCGTTGGGCACGGGTTTCGCCGTTCTGCAACCCCCAGGCGAACCATACCGTTCCCACCGGCTTGTCCGCAGTGCCGCCGTCCGGGCCGGCGATACCGCTGACCGCCAGCGCCACCTGCGCCGAACTGTGCTGCAGCGCGCCCGCCACCATTTCGCGCACCGTCATCTCCGACACTGCGCCGTGCTGTATGAGCGTGCTTTCGCGCACACCCAGCATCTGCTGCTTGGACTGGTTCGAATAGGTCACGAAGCCGCGCTCGAACCATGCCGAGCTGCCCGCCACCCCGGTAATCGCCTGGGCGACGCCGCCGCCGGTGCATGATTCAGCAGTCGTCAGCATCAGGCCATGTGATTTGAGGGTTTCTCCAACTTTTGCGGCAAGTTTGTCCATTTACAAAACCTGTTAGCCACAGAGAACACAGAGACCACAGAGAAAACCAATTGCTACCCTGTTCTCTCTCTGTGTTCTCTGTGATCTCTGTGGCTGAATTGTTTTCACTTCAGTTACCCAGACCACGCGCCAGATCATTCTGAATATCCACCACCGCCTCCAGACCCACCGCGATGCGAATCAACCCATCGCTGATGCCGGCCGCCGCGCGCGCCTCGGGGGTGATGCGCGCATGGGTGGTGCTGGCCGGATGGGTGATCGTGGTCTTGGTGTCGCCGAGATTCGCGGTGATCGACAGCAGCAGGGAGTTGTCGATCACGCGCCAGGCCGCATCCTTGCCGCCCTTCAGTTCGAACGACACGATGCCGCCGCCGGTTTTCTGCTGGCGCATCGCCAGTTCGTGCTGCGGATGCGATGGCAGGCCGGGATAGAACACCCGCGCCACATTAGGCTGCGCTTCCAGCCAGCGCGCCAGCTCAAGCGCATTGGCACTGTGCGCATCCATGCGCAACTTGAGCGTTTCCATACCCTTAAGAAACACCCAGGCATTGAACGGACTCATGGTCGGACCTGCGGTGCGCAAGAATCCATAGACAGGCTCCATTAATTTCCTGCTGCCCAGCACCGCACCGCCGAGCACGCGCCCCTGCCCGTCTATGTACTTGGTTGCGGAGTGGATCACGATATCCGCGCCCAGTTGCAGCGGGCGCTGCAGTATTGGTGTGCAGAAGCAGTTGTCCACCGCCAGCAGCGCGCCGCAACTTTTGGCGATCGCGGCAATCGCCGCGATGTCGGAAATTTCGGTGAGCGGATTGGACGGTGTCTCCAGAAAAAATAATCTGGTGTTTGGGCGCACGGCGGCTTGCCATTCGGCAACATCGGTAGCCGAGACGTAGGTCGTCTCCACGCCGAATTTCTTGATGATGTTGTTGAACAGATTCACCGTCGAACCAAACAGGCTGCGCGAGGCGACGATATGATCGCCGGCCTTGAGCAGGCCCATCAGGCATGCCAGTATCGCCGACATGCCCGAAGCGGTCGCAACGCATTGCTCGGCGCCTTCCATCGCCGCGAGCCGCTCCTCGAACATGGTCACGGTCGGATTGGTAAAGCGCGAATAGATGTTG
>DATKVR010000142.1:0-3446 GCA_035529955.1 Gallionella sp. | reverse complement strand
AGCCAGATCCTTTGCAGGATATCCTGCTTGATCAGCAGTTCTTCCTTGCGCGTTCCGGAGCGGTTCACATTGATTGCCGGATAGATGCGCTTCTCGGCCATGCGGCGATCCAGGTGGATCTCCATGTTGCCGGTTCCCTTGAATTCTTCATAGATCACATCGTCCATGCGCGAGCCGGTGTCGACCAGTGCGGTGGCGATGATGGTCAGCGAACCGCCTTCCTCGATGTTTCGGGCCGCGCCGAAGAATCGCTTCGGGCGATGCAGCGCATTGGCATCTACACCGCCGGTCAATACTTTGCCGGAAGAGGGCACCACGGTGTTGTAAGCGCGGGCCAGTCGGGTGATGGAGTCCAGCAGGATGACCACGTCTTTCTTGTGCTCGACCAGTCGTTTGGCTTTCTCCAGCACCATTTCGGCGACCTGCACATGGCGGCTGGCGGGTTCGTCGAAGGTGGAGGCAACCACTTCACCGCGTACGGTACGGGTCATCTCGGTCACTTCTTCGGGGCGCTCGTCAATCAGCAGCACGATCAGGGTTGCATCGGGATTGTTCGATGAGATGGAATGTGCAATGTGTTGCAGCATTACGGTCTTGCCGGATTTCGGCGAGGCTACCAGCAAACCGCGCTGGCCTTTGCCGATCGGCGCGACGATGTCGATGATACGTCCGGTGATATTCTCTTCGGCGCGGATATCGCGTTCCAGTATCAGCGGTACGGTGGGAAATAAGGGGGTGAGGTTTTCAAACAGGATCTTGTTCTTTGCGTTCTCGGGCGGTTCGCCGTTGACTCTGTCCACTTTTACCAGCGCGACATAGCGTTCCCCGTCCTTTGGGGTGCGTATCTCGCCCTCGATCGTGTCGCCGGTATGCAGGTTGAAGCGGCGTATCTGGCTGGGACTCACATAGATATCATCCGGGCCGGCCAGGTATGAAGTGTCCGGTGAGCGCAGGAAGCCGAAGCCGTCCGGCAGTATTTCCAGCGTACCGTCACCAAAGATGCTTTCGCCTTTTTTGGCATGGCTTTTCAGCAGCGCGAACATGACATCCTGCTTGCGCATCCGGTTGGCGTTCTCAATTTCATTGGCCGCGGCCATTTCAACAAGTTCGGTGACGTGCTTGGTTTTCAGGTCAGATAAGTGCATAGCGATGCGAGAGGTGTGGTTATATGAAGGAAGATAAAATGAATGTTAATAGGGTGCTACGAAATGATTCGGGTCGGGGGTGGAGGAAGTCCACCCGCATAGCCTGGAGCGTGCTCGCTTTTATGTTTTAGTTACCCAAGGGACGAAGCTGAGGAGGCGATGCGGGTGTGACACTAAACGCTTTAGATGTGGCTGTCAATAAAAGCCGTTAATTGGGATTTGGACAATGCGCCCACCTTGGTGGCGGCAATGTCGCCGTTTTTGAACAACATCAGGGTCGGAATACCGCGGATGCCGAACTTTGCGGGTGTCTGCTGGTTCTCGTCCACATTCAGCTTGGCAACCGTCAGTCGGCCGGCGTATTCCTTCGAGACCTCTTCCAGGATCGGCGCGATCATGCGGCACGGGCCGCACCACTCCGCCCAGTAATCCACCAGCACCGGCAGGGGAGCCTGAACGACTTCGGCTTCAAAGGTGGCATCGGAAACGTAATGTATATGTTCGCTCATGGTTTGTTCTCGTTAATGTGTGGGTTGGTTCGGGATGCAACAGGCGACAGGTTGTGGGTGGGTCGCTGGATTTCAAGTGCCATCCTAACCAAAAACGGCTTTTATGTGAAGTGAATTAATTGTTAACACCTCTGCTAAAATACCGCGTTGTTGATAATTGGAGTTTCGCTATGACCTATGTAGTTTCCGAATCCTGCATCAAATGCAAATATACCGATTGTGTGGAAGTGTGCCCGGTGGACTGTTTCCACGCCGGGCCGAATTTCCTGGTGATCGATCCCGAGGAGTGCATTGATTGTACCCTGTGCGTGGCGGAATGCCCGGTGGAGGCGATCTTTGCCGAGGATGATTTGCCCGAAAATCAGCGGCATTTCATCGCGTTAAATGCCGAGTTGTCCAAAACATGGAAAGTTCTTGTCGAAAAGATCGACCCTCCGGCCGATGCCGACGAGTGGGCCAAGGTCAAGGATAAGCTGAAGCTCCTTGAGCGCTGAGAGACCTTTTCACGACTGCGGCGCTCGTGATGTTGTACAGGGGTCTCATTGAGTTCTGCTTTCTATAATAAGGCAGCAAACCATATCCTGTCCTGCCACGCGCAGGACCTCCCCGATCTGCGCGGTGCAACGGTCCTGCTGCCCAGTTACCATGTTGCACAGCCGCTGGCGCAGGCATTAAGCGCCGCGGCCAATCTGCCCGCTTTGCTGCTGCCGCAGATGGTCACCCTCAGCGACTGGGCGCAATCCGTCCCGCTAACCGCACCTGTCCAGCCCGACACGCAGCGCATCACCGCGTTGTACCAGGCGTTGCGCGAACGGCGCTGGTTCGCCGATGCCGATCTGTGGAGCCTGTCGCGCGAATTGCTGGGATTGATGGACGATCTGACCCGTCATCATGTCGCGTTGCCGGAATCCGAAACAGCGTTTTCAGAACAGCTTGCCAGGGCTTACCAGGCGCGCAGCGGACAAGCGATGCAGTTCGAGGCGCGTGTGGTGCATGAACTCTGGTACGCGATGGCGGCGGGTGGCGAGCTGGACGGCGTGCGCGCCTACCAGCAACGGCTGGAACAGTTGTCGCAGCGGGTGGATCAGCCGCTGTACCTGTTGCTGACCTCGGATCCCGCCGCACCGGAAGCCCGTTTTATTGAAGCCTGCCGCGCGCGCGTTCCGGTCACGGTTTTTGATCTGCGCAAGATGGTGATCGATACACCAGCCTGCGCGCTGCTGTCGCGCTCTTTGCAACATGCCGCGGAAAGTACCGATCTGCGCAGCGATGCAGCACAGCTGGGAAAACAACCCGAAGCCGCATTATCCGATCGCCTGCGTCTGTTCGGCGCACACAGTCTTGAACAGGAAGCGCGTGCCGCCGAGGTGCAGGTGCGGCGCTGGCTGCTGGCGGGAAAACATAATATCGCGCTGGTCGCACAGGATCGCCTGGTGGCGCGCCGCGTACGCGCGCTGCTGGAGCGCGCCGGCGTGCTGGTGCGCGACGAAACCGGCTGGACGTTTTCCACGCTGGCGGTGAGCACGGTGCTGATGCGCTGGCTGGATGCGCTGCAAAGCGATTTTTATTTTATGGACCTGCTCGACTTGCTCAAGTCGCCGTTCATCTTTGCCGATCAACCCGCGGGCGAACGCAAACGGGCGGTGTACCAGCTCGAGCAACTGGTGCGCAAACACGGCGTGGCTTCGCACCTCGATGCCTTCCTTGACCTGGCGCATGGCGAGGCCGGGGTGGAAACGGCGCTGGTGCGGCTGCGCCAGGCGGCAGAGGCATTGCGCAGGAACAGCGACAC
>DATKVR010000141.1:0-41742 GCA_035529955.1 Gallionella sp. | reverse complement strand
GATCAAGGGTGGCAAGCCCGGTGACAAAGTCGCTATCCACGCGGTTGACAATCTGGGCAACAAATTTGACGGCGAAGAGATCGTTGCCTGATCCAGGGCAAAGACTTTGAGAACTTTTGATTCTTCCAACCAAGAGGAAGGTACGACATGAAACAAAAACTCACATCCCTGTTGGCGCTACTGTTGCTTGGCGTCAGTTTCTCGGTATACGCCAGCCCTGCGAAAGACCGCAGCGCTTTGATCAAATACTACAAGCAGAAACTTCCTGATATCAAGTTCCAGGATTATATCTATGGTGCTCTGGCCATGAACCCTGACGCCAAGAGTCAATACGACAGCTTCATGGAGTTCCCCTCCTATTCCATCGATCTGGATAAGGGCAAAAGCATGTGGGAAGCCCCATTCAAGAACGGCAAACATTTTTCTTCCTGTTTCAAACACGGCGGCAAGAATGTAGCTGGGAATTATCCGTATTTTGACAACGCCGCCGGACACGTGGTCACTTTCGAAAATGCCGTCAACGCCTGCCTGAAAAAGAACGGCGAGAAAGAGCTGGAATACGGCGGCAAGGAAATGGGATTGCTGACCGCTTACGCGCGCAGCCTTTCGGATGGAATGAAAGTCAATATCAAGGTGAAAGGCAAGGGTGCGCTGGCCGCCTACGAAAAAGGCAAAAAATACTACTATACCCGCAACGGCCAGCTGAATTTCTCCTGCGCCAGTTGTCATGTCCAGAATGCCGGCAAGTTTATCCGCAGCGATCAGCTCTCCATGATGATCGGCCAGGCATCACACTGGCCCGAATTCCGCGGCGGTACAGCGATCACCACGTTGCAAGATCGTTTCAAGCAATGCCAGAAAAACATGCGTGCCAAACCGCTCAAGGCGAACAGTGAGGACTACAACGACCTGGAGTATTTCCTGACCTACATGAGCAACGGTCTGCCCATGCTGACGCCGGTATACCGCAAATAAAACCGCGCAATGGATTAAACGGGCAGATCGTCCGTTTAATCCGTGCGTATCAATATCCCCGCAGCCCACAATTCCTTTCAGGAGTACCGTCATGTCCATGAACCGCCGCGAATTTATGCAGATGTTGGCAGCAGCGGCAGCCTCGGGTTTTGCATTGAACAGCCGCTCGGCACTCTCTGCGGGCAACCCGGGAAGCTTCTACGATTTACCCCCCTTCGGCAATGTATCCCTGCTGCATATCACCGATTGCCATGCACAGTTGCTGCCGATCTACTTTCGCGAACCGAACGTGAACATCGGGTTGGGGCAAAGCAGAAACAAACCACCGCATCTGGTGGGCGAAAATCTTCTCAGGTATTTTGGTATCAAACCGGGAACGCGCGAAGCCCATGCATTTACCTACCTGGATTTTGACCATGCCGCCCGCACTTACGGCAAGGTGGGCGGGTTTGCGCACTTGGCGACGCTGATCAAGAAAATCCGCGCCAGCCGTCCCGGCTCCCTGCTGCTGGACGGCGGGGACACCTGGCAGGGTTCGGCCACGGCACTGTGGACCAAGGGGCAGGATATGGTGGATGCCGGCAAGTTGCTGGGCGTCGATGTGATGACAGGGCACTGGGAATTCACCCTGGGTGCAGCGCGGGTTAAACATGTCGTTGACAATGACTTCAAGGATAAAGTCGACTTCGTTGCGCAAAATATCACTACCAACGACTTCGGCGACCCGGTCTTCCCGTCCTATGCGATGAAGCAGATCAACGGCATACCGGTCGCGATCATCGGCCAGGCGTTCCCCTACACGCCGATCGCCCATCCTCGTTATCTGACTCCTGACTGGACCTTCGGTATCCATGACGACAATATGCAACTGGTCGTCAACGAAGCGCGAGCCAAGGGTGCGCAAGTGGTCGTGGTGCTGTCCCATAACGGCATGGATGTGGATTTGAAGATGGCAACCCGGGTCAGCGGTATCGACGCCATTCTGGGCGGCCACACCCATGATGGGATACCCGTACCCAGCATCGTCAAGAATGCCGGCGGACAAACCCTGGTATCCAATGCCGGTTCCAACGGAAAATTTCTCGGCGTGATCGATTTCGATGTCAAGGGTGGCAAGGTCATGGACATCAAATACAAGCTGCTGCCGGTGTTTGCCAACCTGATCGAGCCCGATGCGGAAATGGCAAGCTTGATCAAAAAGGTGCGCGCACCCTATGAAGCAAAGCTCGCCGAAAAGCTTGCCGTCACGGAAGGCACGCTATACCGACGCGGCAACTTCAACGGCACCTTCGACCAACTGATCCTCGATGCGCTGATGGAAGTAAAAGGTGCGGATGCCGCATTTTCGCCGGGTTTCCGCTGGGGTACGTCACTGTTGCCCGGCGAACCCATCACCATGGAACATTTGATGGACCAGACCGCGATCACCTATCCCCAGACAACCCTGACTGAAATGACCGGTACGACCATTAAGGCCATCATGGAAGATGTCTGCGACAACCTGTTCAATGCCGATCCCTACATGCAGCAGGGCGGGGACATGGTGCGCGTCGGCGGTATCAGCTATACCTGCGATCTGCGGCAGACCATCGGCAAACGCATCAACAACATGATGCTGAATGGCAAGACGCTCGATCCCAACAAGAAATACAAGGTGGCGGGCTGGGCACCGGTCAGAGAAGGTGTGACCGGCGAGCCGATCTGGGATGTCGTGTCCGGCTACCTGCGCGACAAAAAGGTGATCACGCCGCGCCAACTCAACCTGCCCAAGCTGATTGGCGTGGAAGGTAACCAAGGTATTGCTTGAGATGGGTTTGATTCATGAACGGATTTGTATGGCAGCATTCTGGTTATTTTTCGTAAATATTAAGACAATTCTTTTGGGGTAAAACTAAATGGATGCATCTGTAATAATCAAAACCGTCGTCTGGTGGGGATTTGGCCTGGGTATCGTATTCGGCTTCATCGCCAACAAGACCAACTTCTGCACCATGGGTGCCGTTTCCGATGTCGTCAACATGGGTCACTGGGGACGCATGCGCGCCTGGCTGCTGGCCATCGCAGTGGCGATGATCGGGACCAATCTGCTCGCCTATTACGGTTACCTGGATTTGTCCAAGACCATCTATACGGGCAGCAGCTTCCCCTGGCTTGCCTATACCTTCGGCGGGCTGTGCTTCGGTGTCGGGATGACGCTCGCTTCCGGTTGTGCCAACAGAACGCTGGTTCGCGTCGGCGGCGGGAACCTGAGATCGGTGGTCGTGTTCATCTATCTGGGATTTTCCGCATTGGTGACGCTCAGGGGTATTCTTGGCGAATTCCGCGTCAAGGTATTGCAGGCACCCGCTGTCACGTTGCAATTAGACCACGGTCAAACACTTTCGGCCCTGTTTTCCGGCATCGGTGGGTTTTCCCCAAAAATCCTGCAACTGACATTGGCGGTAGTGATCGGCCTGGCCATCCTGTTTTTTGTTTTCAAGGACAAGAGCTTCCGCAAAAGCCTCGACAACAACCTTTCAGGCCTGATCATCGGCCTGCTCGTTATCGGCGGCTGGTATCTGACCGCTCATATCGGATATGGCGAGAATCCCGATACGCTCGAAACGACTTATCTCGCCACCAATTCACACCTGGCGGAGTCGATGTCCTTTGTCGCACCCACCGCCTATACGCTGGAATATTGGGCGTACTGGACCGATGCCTCGAACATCGTCACTTTTGGCGTTGCAACCATATTTGGCGTCGGCATCGGTTCATTCCTGTACGCGCTGATCACCAAGTCATTTCGCTGGGAAGCGTTTTCCTCGGCACAGGACATGTTCTACCATATCATCGGCGGCACGCTGATGGGATTTGGCGGCGTGACCGCGATGGGCTGCACCATAGGCCAGGGCATTACCGGCGTGTCGACCCTGTCGCTAGGCTCATTCCTGGCGCTGGCATCGATCGTCGCGGGTTCGGCGATTACCATGAAAATACAATACCGCATCATGATGCGGGAAGCCTGACCATCAATTCTTGAATGGCAAGGGAAATCCGGTCAGGTTGCTTGTCTTCACCTGGCCGCGTTTCCGGCGTGTCATCCGCCCTCGTTTCGGGCGCGCACCAGATTGGCTAAATTGATTCTGACAGGACAAGGTCATGAAGTTATTTGCTGCTGGTTTATTGTTCGTACTCTGCACGGGAACGGGTTTTGCTGCAACGCGCGATGCCGGGCAATACTTCTTTGACTTGAAAATGGGCGACTTCAAGAGCGAGTTGGCCAATGCAAAAAAAGAAGGCAAGACCGGCATCATGATCATGTTCGAGCAGGCCGATTGCCCGTTCTGCTTCCGCATGAAACACACCATCCTCAACCAGAGCGAAGTGCAGGACTACTACCATCAGCACTTTCTGCTGTTCTCGGTGGATATCCGCGGCAGTCTGCCCATGGAAGATTTCAAGGGAAATGAAACCACGGAAAAGGCTTTCAGCCTGGAACACCGGGTATACGGAACACCGGTATTCGATTTTTTCGACTTGAACGGACACCTGATCACGCGCTTTCCGGGAACCGCGATAGACGTAAACGAGTTTATGCTGCTGGGAAAATGCGTGGCGGAAGGCGCCTGCAAAACCATGTCGTTCAGCGCCTACAAGCGACATCTGGCGAAATGAACCGTTCCACCAGCATGGCATTGCCGGGCCGCATTGCTTGCCTGCTGTTGCTTGCTGCTGTTTGTACCCCGGCCCTGGCCGGCACACTCACATTGAAGGCCGCACTGGCCGCGGCGGACTCGGCCCATCCCGACCTGTTGATGGCCGAGGCGGACCGTGATGCCGCCGCGGCAGATCTGGATATCGCCAACTCGCAGCAGGATACCCGTATCAACCTCGAAGGCATTTTGCGCAGCGGTCGTGCCACGATCGGGGTGCCGGATTTCACCAGCGACAACAGCGTTCGCCTGATCGCGCGAAAAACGCTTTATGATTTTGGGCGCAGCAGCAATGCCGAACAGGCTGCCGAATTCGAGCTGCAGGCACGCGAGGCCGATCTCACCACCACGCTAGCCCAGCGCCGCCTGTATATCATGGCGCGCTATTTCGACGTGCTGCTGGCCGACATGCAGTACACCGTCGATAACGAGCTGATGGCGGTCTATTACGTGAATTACGATCAGGGCAAGGACCGTCTTGCACAGGGGGAGATATCCAGCGTGGAACTGGCCAAGCTTGAATCAAGCTATCAGGACATTCTGCTCAAACGCAACGCCAGCGCGCAGCAACAGCGTATCACGCGCGCGATGCTGGCCAATGCGATGAACCGCCCCGGCGTGTTGCCGGACGATCTGGAAGACCCGAAACTGCCGGGCAACCAGCGCGCCCTCCCCGATTACCAAACGCTGCTTCCGATCATGCTGCGCAACAATCCACGGCTGCATGCGCAGCAGGAATTGCTGGCAGCTTCGCAAGAGCGCATTTCCTCGCTGCGTGCGGAAAATGGCCCGACACTGGATGCAGAGGTGGAAGCGGCCGATTACAGCCGTCCCGCGACGACACGAAACAACTACAGTGCCGGACTGATACTGTCCTGGCCTTTATATCAGGGCAATCGTTCGGACTCGCGCGTTGCGCGCGAATTGGCCCGTTTCAACAAACTGCAGGCCGGCGCTGAAAAGCTGAAAATGGACCTGACCCAGGCGCTGCTGGAAACCTGCCTTGATATTACCCAGCTGCAAAGTACTGCGCGCGAGGCCGCCCGGAAATACACCGATTACCGAGATCTCCAGCTGGAACGCAGCCGCGGCCTGTATGAACTGGAGCTGAAGAGCAACCTCGGCACGTCGATGTCGGAAACATCGGACGCCACATTGCGTGCCCGCCGCAACGAATATCAATTGGCATTGAGCTTCGCCCGTCTGGAGGCTTTGCTGGGCAAGCCGCTGAGCGATGTCGCAACAACCGGGGGAAATCTGAAATGAAAAAATGGATAGTACTGATCACCGCCGCATGCTTCCCGCAGGTGCTGTGGGCTGCTGAAGTGCCGGCAACCCTGCAGTGGTCGCAACGGGTTGAACTTTCAACGCCGGTGTCCGGCGTGGTAAAGGCGGTTAACATCGACGTGGGAGACCGGGTCAAGAAGGGCCAGGTGCTGCTGTCGCTGGACAGTACAACTTATCAGGCCAGCGTGGCGGAAATACATTCCGAAATTACCCGCTTCAAGGCTGAAGCGGAAGAGGCCAAGCGCGATCTGAATCGTATGCGGGATTTACACGAACGCACGGTCGTTGCCACCGTAGAACTCGACCAGGCAAGATTGAACTTGGTAAAAAGCCAGTCCAAGCTGTCCGAAGCGCGCGCACGTCTGCGCCAGGATCAAAAAGCGCTGGATGATACATCCCTGCGCGCGCCGTTCGATGCTGTCGTTATTCTCCGCGATGCCGAACCCGGCCTGAGCGTAGCCGCCGGGCTGGAACCGCGGATGCTGCTGACGCTGGCCAGGTCGGGACAGATGGTTGCGCGTATGGAGCTGCCCTCGTCCCAAATCGACAACTTGAAAACCGGCCAGACGGTAACCGTAACCGTGGCCGGTACTCGCTACACCGGAAAAATAAAAACGCTGGGGTTGGAACCCGTCCAGACAAAAGCGGGGCCGGTATATCCCGTAGATGTGATATTCCCAATCAAGCATCCCTTGCGCGCCGGGACGCCTGCAGTCGTAAAGCTGCCTTGAACGCACAGGTTGATTTATTCTTGCCTGGGACTAGTTCGAACCGTGCTCCGAAGCCAATCACCACGGCTCGGCCGGGCACAATTCAAGGCAGAAAATACCGTTGAGTTGACGGGTTGATCCTCAACCGTGCACCACCAGCACCGGTATATCTGCCAGGCCGACCACTTTCTGCGTGGTGCCCCCGAAAGGGGTATGGATCAGATTGCTTTCGCCGTGCCGACCCACGACAATCAGGTCGGCTTGAACAGACTTGGCTGTTTCCAGAATCTGCTCAAATGGTTTGCCCACAACAACGCGGGTTTTGGCTTCCACTCCCGCTGCCGACGCAATTGCCTGGGCAACCCCCAGTGTCGCTTCGGCTTGCGCGCGCATGCTTTCCGAATCGTGGCTGGCCACGCTGACCAGCGTGAGCGGCAATTCGCATTGTGCCGCGATCTTTGCCGCATGATGGGCAACATTCCGCGCGTTCGGCGAGGCATCGACCGCAGCCAATATACCGTGTGACCACATTTGTGCCGCGCGCGGCACGAACAACGCACAGCAAGGTGCCTGTCCGACCACCTTGCTGACCATCTCTCCAATCAGCAGATTTGACAGAAAGCTGCGCTTGCCGCGGCGGCGCAGGATGATCAGGTCCGCATGTCGCTCCGTCGCTTCCTGCACAATCTCGCGGTAGGGTTCCTCGCCTCGCCGGGCAACCACGTCGAGCTTCACGCCTGCAATTGCGGCGGCTTCGGAAAGCGATTTGATCTTGGCGATGGCTTCCTGCTCGCCGCGTTCGGCAAGCTGCGGGGCGATGATTTCATATTCCGGGTTGCTCACCACCGGCAGTACGGCCAATAGCGGCACTTCACAGCGCTTGGCCATGGCAAAGGCAAGACGTTCGGCGCCTGCGTCAAATTCGGTATGTTCGGTCGCCAACAGGATGCGTTCAAATGGATGGCTCATGGTTTCCCTCTCAAAGCCCGAAGATACCCGAAGCCGATAACGCCAGTACCGCGATTTCCAGAATGCAGATTGCGATGTAGGTGAAATTTTTGGCTTTGGCGTAAGCCGGCATGATCGCGATGATGCAAGCAATGGAACAGCCGGACAGGATGGCAATGCCGAGCTGGCTGGCAAAATCACCCTTGTTCATCAAGAACAGCCAGCTCCAGCCGGTCGGAATACCGGTCGCTTTCAGGTATTCGTTCAAGGGCAGGTTCCACAATTGCGGCAGTCGTTCCAGTGGAATATCCGTGGGCAACCAACCCAGCACGTAGGCGGCAAAGGTGACAACCAGCACAATGAAGCCCAGCAGGGTGCTCCAGTGCAACACTTCGGCATAGGACAGTTGTTCGGAAGCAGTGTCGCGGACGGGTTCCATGCTCATCTCCTCATTTCATCATATCCACCAACCCAGGCCCTTGAGCATGGTGCGGATACCGGCAAACAACAGGATTGCGATTACCATATTGCGGATCACGGAAGCCTTGAGCACGGTCAACAGGTGTGCGCCGATGCGTGCGCCCATCATCATGCCGAGCACAGACGGTACCGCGATCATCGGCAGGATTGCGCCATTATCGAGGTAATACCAGGTGGCCGAGGAACTGGCCATCGACAGGATCATGCTGGAAGTACCTGCGGCCACCTTGAGCGGCACGCCCATCAGCAGGTTCAGTCCGGGCACGTTGGCCCAACCGGCACCCACGCCGAACAGGCCACCGAGAAATCCGATGAACAAAAACAGCAGCAGTCCCATCGGCGTGCGGTGTATCTGCCAGGGAATGTCCTTGCCCGAAATGACGTCGTGGAATATGCCGTGTATGCCCAGCGCCTGCGACAGCCTGTCCGGCTTGGGTACATCGGGAAATTCTGATTTTTTGACCGAAATCATCAATATCGCGATGCCGAGTACCGTGATGCCCAGTGAAATTTGCACGATGTTGTCGGGCAGCGCCAGGCCCAGTTTGGCGCCGGCAATGGAACTGATCGAAGCCGCCAGCGCCAGCGGCATGGCGAGGCGCAGGTTGGCCATGCCGTTTTTGAGCAGCGAAGGCCCGGCTGCCAGCGCACTGGCCATCGCAACCAGCAGCCCGGCACCGCGCACAAAGTCAAGATGGAACGGGAAGAAACTGCCGACGATGGGTACGAACAGCACGCCGCCGCCAACACCCGCGGGTACCGCAATCATGCCGAGGAAGAAACACACCACGAACAGCCCCAGCGGCCATACCCACCAGGCGGTGGTGCTGGCGATAGCGGCAGTGGCAACAGCATGTGCCGGGAGTGCCGATAGCAGCAGGACAACGGGCAGCAAGTAAAGCAGAAAGCGTGGACTATGGTGACTGTTCCCCAAATATAGTTGCTTCATAATTTCAGCCTATGGTCTGGTAATAAAGGTTTTGCGGGTGATTCGCCTCGGCGAAAAAGAACCAGCGTTCAGCCATCAGCCCGGCATATTGCAGGATGAAGGTCAAACCGAGCAGCCAGGCGGAATGATAGGACAGGCTGATGAACAGCAGCAGCAACGGCAGGCCGAAAGTCAGTATCAAAAATGCGGGCTTGATAGTGCGCAAAAACGCGGGGCTTTTTCCGTGGAAGAACTCGCGCGTGTTGAATGAGCCGCCCATTGCACCCTGTGATTTTTGCACGATGCGGGAATGCTTGATGCCGATCGCCGTTTGCAGGGTTGAGGCCGGCCGCAACCGCGCATTACGCCACAGCGAGGCGCTGCGGCCGATCAATCCGAGCAGGGTGATGATGAATGCCCAACCGGCAAAGAAGCCTGACTGCGACGGTGTGGTGAAAGTGGCGAAGAATGTGGCAAAAAATGCGGCCAGCGTGAAACCGGAAGCGCCGCCGAGCAGAATGAAATTGATCACGGTCAATGGCGTGTGCCATTCGCGCAGGAAGCGCAGGCAGGCGTAGATCATGCCGGTACAGACGAACAGCATGAAGGCGAGCACCGTAGCGATGCCACCCGACACGTTACCGAGATCGATCGGCATCCCGCCGCGCAGGATGACCAGCACCGGCCTGAAGGGCAGCAGGTTCGTCATGCCATACAGGAATACCATGCCCATGAACATTGGCAGCACAATGACTTCGCGCGACAGCCATGAGGTGCGCCATTGCGTCGCCGTACGCCAGGCGCGTTCGGGATGACCGAGGTGGAAGAACGAAGCGACCAGCCCTGCTGCCAGAAACACCAGCGCCAGCAGGCTGCCATAGCCGTAAAACGCATCGTTCTCCAGCGGCAGCAATCCGAACAGCGCATAGGATTGCTGGGTATACAGTGCAAGGAACAAGCCCTGTCCAACGCCGATCAGGGTGGTAAGAAAAATGACTGAGAGTGCAGGTTTCATAGGAATTTCATGCTCATTACCAGGACGTGACATCGTCCAGGGTGGGATCGGATTTCTTCGGTTTGGGCAACTTGCCGTCGACCTTGAGCGGATTGTCTACACGTTCAAGTTCGTCCGCGTGTATTTTGAGATGGGTCTTGCGACGCGGCAAATAATGGTTGGCCGGATGGGTGCCCCATTCCGGCATCAGCGCATACCCGGCGCTTTCGCGGATCGCTTTCGAGACTACGGACTCCGGGTCATGCACATCCCCGAACAAGCGTGCGCTGGTAGGACATGCCATCACACATGCCGGTTTGCGGTCAGACGCGGGCAGTGTCGTGTCGTAAATGCGATCCACGCACAGCGTGCATTTCTTCATCACCTGCTGCTTCTCGTCCAGCTCGCGCGCGCCGTAGGGACAGGCCCAGGAGCAATACTTGCAGCCTATGCATTTGTCGTAATCCACCAGCACGATACCGTCTTCCTTGCGCTTGTAGGAAGCGCCGGTCGGACAAACCGGCACGCACGGCGGATCCTCGCAATGCAGACAGGATTTCGGGAAATGCACCGTCTCGGTGTTGGGATATTGCCCGACCTCGAAGGTCTGCACGCGGTTGAAGAAGGTGCCGGTCGGATCGGCGCCGTAGGGATTTTCGTCGCACAGCGGTCCGGCCGAACCGGACGTGTTCCATTCCTTGCAGCTGGTCACGCAGGCATGGCAACCCACGCAAACATTCAGATCAATTACCAGCGCAAGTTGGGTCATTTGTTGCCACCCTTCTTGCCACCAAAATAGGCAAACCATTTGGGACTTTTTCCCATGCCCGGCACGGCCTTCATAGCCTCGAACTGCGGCGAGGTCTGCTCCGGCTCTCCTGCTTCCGCCGGATAGATGCGCACGCGCACATCGTACCAGGCAGCCTGGCCGGTGATCGGGTCGGAATTGGAATAACGCGAGCCGTCGGCATTGGCCGGCAACTCTTCGGAGATCAGGTGATTGAGCAGAAAACCTTTCTGCGACTCGTTCGCGTCGGGCGATAAGCTCCACGACCCCGCCGCCTTGCCGATCGCATTCCAGGTCCACACCGTGCCCGGTTCGACGGCCTCGGAATAACGACACATGCAGCGCACCTTGCCCCATTGCGATTCCACCCACATCCAGCCGCCGTCGGTGATACCGGCTTCCTGCGCAGCGAGCGGATTCACGAACAGAAAATTGTGCGTATGGATCTGGCGCAACCAGGCATTCTGCGAATCCCAGGAATGGTACATGGCCATCGGGCGCTGGGTCACTGCCGCAAGCGGATATTTGATATTGTCACTGGACTGCGTTTCCAGCGGCTCATAGTAGAACGGCAACGGGTCAAAATAGGTTTCGATGCGCTTGGCCAGATGAGCGGGCGGCTTGCGCGTGATACCGCGGCCCTGCGCAGCGAGGCGGAACTTCTGCAACACTTCGGAATACATGTGGATCAGGATGGGTTCGCCATAGCGCGTGATGCGGTTGCGCTGCGACCATTCCAGATAACCCTTGTTCCAGTTGCGCATGTACTGGTATGAAGGCGGCAATTTGTAGTGGAACACGCAGTCGTTTTTTTCGTACATTTCCCACTGCTTCGGATTGGGTTCGCCGATCAGGGATTTTTCGCCGCCCTTGCCGCGCCATCCGGCCAGAAAACCGATTCCGGATCCCGGCTCGGTCTCCCAGTTGGTGATGAAATCCGGGTAGTCACGATACTTGCGCTTGCCTTCCTTGGTGGCGAAAGCGGGCAGCTTCAAACGTGAACCCAGTTCGATCAACACCTCCTGGAAAGGTTTGCATTCACCGGTCGGTGCCAGCACCGGTATGCGCACCGAATCAACCGGGCCGTCAAACTCGGAGATCGGCCGGTCCAGCATCGACATCACGTCATGGCGCTCCAGATAGGTTGTATCCGGCAGGATCAGATCGGCATACGCCGTCGTCTCGGAATGGAACGCGTCGCACACCACGATGAACGGGATCTTGTATTCGCCGTTCTCTTCCTTGTCGTTTAGCATCTTTCGCACTTCGACGGTGTTCATCGTCGAGTTCCAGCCCATGTTGGCCATGAAGATCAGCAGCGTGTCGATCTTGTACGGGTCGCCGCGCCAGGCGTTGGTGATGACGTTATGCATCATGCCGTGCACCGACAGCGGATATTCCCAGGAGAATGCCTTGTCGATACGCACCGGGCTTCCGTCCGTATCGACAAACAGGTCGTCCGGGTCCGAGGGCCAACCCAGCGGCATGCCATCGAGCGGCGTGTTCGGCTTGACTGCCAGCGGTGTATTGGGTGTGCGCGCGCAGGGCGGGATTGGACGCGGGAACGGGGTCTTGTGGCGGAAGCCGCCCGGCCTGTCGATGGTGCCCAGCAGTGACATCAGGATGGCCAGCGAACGTATCGTCTGAAAGCCGTTGGAATGTGCAGCCAGACCGCGCATCGCATGGAAGGAAACCGGGTTGCCGATGATGCTGTCATGTTCCTTGCCCCATGAGTCGGTCCAGGCGATCGGCAATTCGATCTTCTGGTCGCGCGCGGTGATGCCCATCTCGTAGGCAAGACGGCGAATGGTCTCGATCGGGATACCGGTGACCTGGCTCGCCCATTCCGGGGTGTAATCCTTTACCCGTTCCTGCAGCAGCTGGAACGCCGGCTTGACCGGCACGCCATCGGCCAGTTTGAATTCGCCGAACAGGTACGGGTCGGCCCCCTCGGAGTGCGTGATGACCGGTTTGTTGGTGTTGCGATCCCACCACAGCTTGTTCTGCGGGTCATAACAGCCCTCTTCTTCCGGGACTTCGGTGCGCACGAACATGCCGAATTCATCATGCTCGTCGTCCAGATTAACCAGTTGCCCCGAGTTGGTGTAACGCACCAGGAATTCGCGGTCATACAGACCCAGCGCGATAATTTCGTGGATCAGCGCGAGCAACAGCGCGCCGTCGGTACCGGGACGTATGCCCACCCATTCGTCGGCGATCGCCGAGTACCCGGTACGTATCGGGTTGATGGAAATAAAGCGGCCGCCGTCGCGCTTGAATTTCGAGATCGCGATTTTCATCGGATTGGAGTGATGATCCTCTGCAGTGCCGATCATGATGAACAACTTGGAACGCTCCAGGTCCGGTCCACCGAATTCCCAGAACGACCCGCCGATGGTGTAGATCATTCCGGCAGCCATGTTGACCGAACAGAACCCGCCGTGAGCGGCATAGTTGGGCGTACCGAACTGGCGCGCAAACAGGCCTGTCAGCGCCTGCATCTGATCGCGTCCGGTGAACAGCGCGAATTTCTTGGGGTCGGTAGCGCGTATTTTTCCCAACCGTTCTTCAAGAATGGAAAAAGTCTCTTCCCAGCTGATCTCCTCGAATTCTCCGGCACCGCGATCTGTCCCGGGTTTGCGCCGCAGCGGCTTGGTCAGCCGCGCGGGAGAATATTGTTTCATGATGCCGGAACTGCCCTTGGCGCAAATCACGCCATTATTCAGCGGATGGTTCGGGTTGCCGTCTATGTAGCGCACTTCCCCGTCGCGCAGATGCACGCGTATACCGCAACGGCATGCGCACATATAACAAGTCGTGTTGCGCACCTCGTTCTTTGCATCAGGCGCAGGGGATGCCAGCGGATCGTGTAGCGGAGCGATTGTGCTCTTCGAGTCTCCAAAATTATGGGTATTCATTAAATTCCATTGTTTGTTGAGTGTTGAATTCCGACTGAATAAGTAGGAATACGCGTCGCTATTGAAGGTGCGATAGTATCCACAATTGCCGGTGTCGCCAACCATAGCCGTGATGAGCTATAACTGTATAACCCATTAGGGGTATCGTAGTTAGTCCCCTAAAGCTCTAGCATAGCCCTACAGTTGATCCGGATGAATTGGTAAACCAGGGAGAAGCGAAATGGCACTCGTAAGACCGCACGGCGGGGGGAACCTCGAGCCTTTGTTGCTTAAAGGGAAAGCCCTTGCAGACGAACTGTTACGCGCTAGCAACATGCCGCGCATCAAAGTCAGTTCACGCGAAAAGGGCGATCTGGTAATGATGGGCATCGGCGGATTCACACCGCTTGAGGGCTTCATGTCCTTTCCCGACTGGCAGGGTGTGTGCGCCGGCATGAAAATGGCCAACGGCATATTCTGGCCTATCCCCATCACTCTCTCCACCGATTTTCTCACCGCCAACGATATCCAGACCGGCCGCGAGATCGCGCTGATCGATCCTGAAGACGACAGCATCCTCGCCACGATGCGCGTCACCGAAAAATATACCATAGACAAGGCGCACGAATGCGCAACCGTGTTCAACACCGTCGACATTGAGCATCCGGGCGTAAAAATGGTCATGGCGCAGGGCGATGTCAACCTCGCCGGCCCGGTCAAGGTGTTGTCACTGGGCGGTTTCGATCAGAAATACGGCGAGCTGTTCATGACGCCGCACCAGACACGCGACCTGTTCGAAAAGTTGGGATGGAGCAAGATCGCGGCGTTCCAGACACGCAATCCGATGCACCGATCGCATGAATATCTGGCAAAAATCGCCATCGAAATCTGCGACGGCGTATTGATCCACTCGCTGCTCGGCAACCTGAAGCCCGGGGACATTCCGGCTGATGTGCGTACCGATGCGATCGGTACACTGGTCGAAAAATATTTCGTCAAAAACACCATCGTGCAGGCGGGCTACCCGCTGGACATGCGTTACGCGGGTCCGCGCGAAGCATTGCTGCATGCACTGTTCCGCCAGAACTACGGTTGCTCGCATCTGATTGTCGGGCGCGACCATGCCGGGGTCGGCAACTACTACGGCCCGTTCGATGCGCATCATATCTTTGACGAGATCCCCAAAGGCTCGATGGAAACACAGCCGCTCAAGATCGACTGGACTTTCTGGTGTTACAAATGCGGCAGCATGGCTTCGGCACGCACCTGCCCGCACGATGAGAAAGACCGGTTGCTGGTCTCCGGTACCAAGCTGCGCAAATGGCTATCCGAAGGAGCAGAAGTGCCCGCCGAATTCAGCCGACCCGAGGTGCTGGAAATACTGCGTGCCTACTACGCAAGTATCGAAGAGAGTGAAAAAGTTGAAGTAAAACTCAGTGGTCACTCGGGGCGCTAGAAAACACCCCATCCCGATGCGGGAGGGTTGGGAGACGGGACGCTCTTCTTTGCCCCCATTTTTACCAATTTTTGTTCGGGCTGATTAAGTTAAGTAATGGTGTTAGGTTCGTAGGGTGAAGTAATAGTGGTAGGTTTGTAGGGTGAAGAACTTTTGTGGGGATAACTTTTTCCATACCCGACGGCCAAGCAATTTAAGGATAATTTTACATCTAAAATTTTGAGGAGAACCTGATGTTCACGAGCAACCCCTTTGCCGAACTTTCGGCATCAATTCCAACCGCCTACATGCAGGGGTATATCGTTTTGATGGTCCTGCTGGTCATAGGCGGGACAATACTTGACATGATGCACAAGAAAAGTGCGCAGTACTTCTTCGAAAATGCGAAAAAAGCGAAGAAGAGCGCAAAACGGTCAGTGGGTGGCGGGGAAAAAGTTTCGATTGCCACTTCAGTGCTGGCAAAAGAAGTATTAACTTCCGGCGAATTCAGCAATCCAAGACGCAGGCTTTCTCATCTGTTGACCATGTACGGAACCATTATTTTCATTGTGACTACCGCGATCATGATTTTTGGCTATCCCACGCCGGCAACGCCCACCCCTGCCTTGCTGCCAGAGCTATGGCATATCGGCGCTCTGATGCTGGCCGTTGGCGGATACTGGTTCTGGTTCGCTATCCGCGTTGATGTATCCGCTGAAGGCCTTCCATGGTTTCGGTTCGAGCGTGCGGATTTGTTTATTCTCTCGCTTCTTGCCACCTCGACTTTTGCATTGATCTGGTCATTTACAGGCGGTGGCTTAACCGTATTCTTTGCCTTGTTCATCCTGTCTAGCACCGTTCTATTTGGCGGCGTATATTTTTCCAAGTTCGCCCATATGTTCTTCAAGCCTGCTGCGGCCTACCAGAAAAAAATTACCCGGGCCGATGGTTCCCGGGAGAATTTGCCTCCTGACTACGATTTGACGGATCCTGCCGTACAGGCAAAATTCCCGGATATCCCACAATATATGGGCAAGAACCCGCCAAACATGGGGCTTTGCATCAAGGCTGAAAGACCAAACCATTACTAACACTTACTTGACCAATCATTTATAAGAAATAGAGGAATATATTATGCCAACCTTTGTATATATGACGCGTTGTGATGGTTGTGGCGAATGCGTTGACATCTGCCCATCAGACATCATGCACATCGATAAATCACTTCGACGTGCCTACAACATTGAACCCAACATGTGCTGGGAATGTTATTCCTGCGTAAAAGCCTGCCCGCACCAGGCGATTGATGTACGCGGTTACGCAGACTTTGCTCCGCTTGGCCATTCGGTACGTGTACTCCGTGATGAGGAAAAAGGCACCATTGCTTGGCGTATCAAGTTCCGTAGCGGTAAGAAGGACATGGAGCTATTGGCGCCTATCACGACCAAGCCCTGGGGTTCGGCGACGCCTAAACTTGCAGATGTGCCTGCTCCAAGCAAGGAAATGCGAGACAGTCAGCTGTTGTTTAACGAGCCTAAGTACATCCGTATGGATGAAGGCGGCTTGCACACACTCGAATCTAATGGCTTAGAAATTAAAGAAGGGGTGCAATACTAATGAACTACGATACCATTATTGAAGACAATATCGACATCCTGGTTGCCGGTGCGGGTCTGGGCGGTACGGGTGCAGCATTTGAAGCAAGATATTGGGGTCAGAACAAGAAGATCGTCGTCGCCGAAAAGGCGAACATCATGCGTTCTGGTGCGGTAGCACAGGGTCTGTATGCGATCAACTGTTACATGGGTACGCGCTTTGGCGAGAACAATCCCGAAGATCACGTGCGCTATGCACGTATCGACCTGATGGGCATGGTGCGTGAAGACTTGCTGTTTGATATGGCTCGTCACGTCGACTCCACTGTGCATAACTTTGAAGAATGGGGTCTTCCCATCATGCGCAACGAGAAGAAAGGTTCCTATCTTCGTGAAGGGCGTTGGCAAATCATGATTCATGGTGAATCTTATAAGCCTATCGTTGCTGAAGCTGCCAAGAAGTCAGCGGACAAGATTTTTAACCGCATCTGTTTGACGCACTTCCTGATGGATGAATCCAAAGAAAACCGAGTTGCCGGTGCAGTAGGCTTCAATGTTCGCACAGGTAACTACCATGTGTTCAAGGCCAAGGCTGTGATCTGCGGTGCCGGTGGCGCTTCCAACATCTTCAAACCACGTTCAATTGGTGAAGGTGCGGGCCGTGTCTGGTACGCACCCTGGTCTTCGGGTTCTGCATATGGCCTGATGATCGAAGCTGGTGCAAAGATGACACAAATGGAGAACCGTATCGTATTGGCACGATTCAAGGATGGTTATGGTCCAGTAGGTGCCTACTTCCTGCACCTCAAAACCTATACCCAGAATGCCTACGGTGAAGAGTATGAGTCCAAGTGGTTCCCAGCACTTCAACAAATGGTAGGCAAGGAATATCTGGACCCGGAAGTTTCGCACAGAACGCATCGTCCGATTCCAACCTGTCTGCGTAACCATGCCATCATCAATGAGGTGAATGCGGGTCGCGGACCAATCCACATGGTCACCATGGAAGCCTTCCAGGACCCACATCTTGAAGAAATCGGTTGGCACAACTTCTTGGGTATGACCGTTGGTCAGGCGGTACTTTGGGCAGCCACAGACGTTGATCCAAAGCACGAAAACCCCGAGTTGACCACCTCAGAGCCTTATGTGATGGGTTCACATGCTACCGGATGCGGTGCTTGGTGTTCAGGTCCGGAAGATATTTCCCCGCCAGAATACTACTGGGGCTATAACCGAATGACGACTGTTGAAGGTTTGTTCGGAGCGGGTGATGCGGTAGGTGGTACTCCGCACGCCTTCTCATCGGGCTCTTTCACTGAAGGCCGTCTGGCTGCCAAGGCTGCCTGTAAATATATTGATGATGGCAAAGCAGAGGGCATCCGTGTTTCTGATGAGCAAATCAATCGTCGTAAGGAACAGATCTACAAACCTATGGAAACTTACCGCGTTTACAGTAATGAAGTGGTTGCCGGTTCAGTTAATCCAAACTTCATCAATCCGAGACAGGGTCTTGATCGTTTGCAGAAGTTGATGGATGAGTACTGTGGTGGTTTTGGTGTTAACTACATGACCAACGACAAGCTCCTGAACATCGGTCTCAAGAAAATGGGTGTTCTGGGTGAGGATTTGGAAAATGTCGCCGCTTCAGATGTACACGAGTTGCTGCGTGCATGGGAGCTGAAGCATCGCTTCCTGACTTCCGAGAGTGTATTCCAGCATACGCTGTTCCGTAAGGAGACACGTTGGCCGGGTTACTACTACCGCGGTGATGTCATGAAGCTGGATGACAAGAACTGGCACGTGCTGACGGTTTCCCGTCGTGACCCCAAGACGGGTGCGTACACGATGGAAAAAGCGCCGTTGTATCATCTGGTGGGTGAAGTCGAGGACAAGGCACTGGCTGAACTGAAAGCTAAAGGTCAGCACTAAGCAAATACAGGCATGTTTGATTTACCAGTTTTGTAAAAGCAGGCCTGCCCAAATATATTTGCGATAAATTGCTGTTAAATGAGGGCCGGCATATTTTTATGTTGGTCCTCTTTTTATCTGTTCAGCAAGCGCGGAATAATCATTTTGATAAAAAAAGCATGATGTTTTTTTAGCGGGGTTGGGTTGATGAATATTATTGATAAAACAGATGAAGAGATTTTAGAATTGGCCAACCCGATGTGGGCTGATCTTATCAAGTACTCCAATGAAGGAAATTACGGCGCTTTCACACGTCATTTTTCAAGTTCATTTATTGCGGGTGCCAATGAGGTTGAAATGGGCAAGCAGTTTGCGAGAAGCGACCTTGCGAAAAATCTATCAGACGATTATTCGTATCTTGGCATGATACGCCGTGGAGAATATGTCACTGTTTTATATAAAGTGATAAACAAAAAAAGTAAAAGTGAATGGCTGGGAAGGCTGGTCCTGGGTTATGAAAGGGAAAAAGTGAAAATTTTTGGGGCCACACTGTTTTAAAAGGGTTTTATCAGACATGTCAGATACAATTGAAGACGAAACCTTCGTTGAACTAAATTATAAAGTCATCGATAACAAAACCGGTGACATACTTGTTACTGTAGATTATCCGCTGAGTTATGTTCACGGCGTGAATGATGTCATGTCCGAAGAAGTAACAAAGGAACTCTATGGTAAAAAAGTTGGCGATATTATCGAAGTCCCAGTAGACACAACAAAATTATATGGGGAGAGAGATGAGTCTCTGGTATTTACCGATCGCATAGAAAATGTCCCGGAAGAATATCGGGAAATTGGTATGACCATCACCATGGAAAATGAAAAAGGTGAGCCCAGAAACTTTATCGTTACCCGATTCGATGACAAGACATTAACTGTCGACGGTAACAACCCCCTTTGCGGCAGAGAAGTCACTTTCAAGCTGGAAGTCTTGTCTATACGCGAAGCGACCGAGGAAGAAATCGAACTTGGCGGAGCGGTCGGCGCCGACCCTGACCTGAATGAAATTCTCGATCGGGCAAAATGAAATTCTCAACCAGTTACATAATGTATCCTGACAACAGAGCCCTGGAACGCGCAATAGCGAATTCCATAGGCATACTGAGCGAAGAGGCGGCCGCGACGGCTGTTCCGGATACCAAGGTTGCTGTAGCGGATAATTTTCGTTACACACGGGGGAATTATGAGCAGCACCGTTTCAGTTCCAAAGTTTTTGAAAGTTTACGCGAGGCACTTGAGGTATCGCTGACAGATCAGTATCGCGATCAGGACCCATTGGCCTGGGCTGAGAAACAGAATTGTCTTGGAAACATTCTCGCTGCACTGGGACAGCAGCGCAGAGATGCTGAATTGTTTGAACGGGCCATTCAGTGTTTTAGCAATGCATTAGAGGAGTTCAGACAGGAAAACTCGCCATTGCAGTGGGCCGCTACGCAATATAACCTGGGCACGGCTAACCAGGCGCTTGGCCGGATACTTGATGCCACCAGGCCGTTAAAAATCGCTGTAGACGCCTATACCAATGCCTTGCTGGTTTGGACGCGAGACGAGTCTCCGGAAGACTGGATGTTTACGATGCATCAGCTTGGAGATACTTTCCATGCGTACGGAAAACTGCTCAAAGGCAACCGTCAATTTCAAAAGTCAGTTGTGGCCTATAAAAATGCGCTTGCCGTACTGGATGCGGATAATTATCCATTGGAGCTGACCGCTACACATAATAACCGTGCTGCTGCATTACATCATCTCGGCGAGACGGAAGAAAACCCGGAACGCCTGGAGGAAGCCATAAGATCTTATGAAAAGGCGTTAACGGTCAGTATGGAGCAGCAACTTCCTATTCATGTAGCGGTGCTATGCAGGGTAAACAAGACGACAGCACAGAATGTACTGGCAGAATTAACGAACGATACCGGGCTTGCAGAAGATGTGGCCGATGAGTTTGAAGTCATTATCGAATGTTTTTCGCATGCCCTTCAGCCGCTCTGTTTAAGGCATTGCGAGGAGCAAATGGACAAGGCAAGATCGCTGGCGCTTGCCGATAGCGCAAGCCGCTGATAAGGGGGACGAAGTTTGTCGGCTGTAGATAAAACAGAAAAAAAACGGGATCCGAACGATCCATGCCTGTTCTGCAAAGATCCGCGTGGCGTATCACTGGAGCATGAACTTGCGTACAGTGCGCGTGATACCTACGCGGTGAGCCCGGGCCATACCCTGGTTATCCCGCGTCGCCATGTGGCCAGCTTTTTCGACCTGACGCCCGAAGAGGTCAATGCCTGCATGGGGCTGATCACCGAGGAGCGCATGCGACTGGACGAGGAATTCAAGCCCGATGGTTACAATATCGGCGTTAACGTGGGACCGGCGGCCGGGCAGAGCATATTCCATGTCCATATTCACCTCATTCCGCGCTACCTGGGTGATGTCGAGAATCCCCAGGGGGGCGTGCGCCACGTGATTCCAAAAAAGGGACATTACACGCGCCAGATAGTATAATTTAGTCAGTTAGGTGGGAGGGGCTGGCAACCCTGTTGAAATTTAAATTCCTCCCGTTTTCAACCAGCAAGGAGATATGATTATGAGCGATGAGAAGAAACAATTTATCCGTCCCAAGGTTCCAGATGGCCATGCATTCCATGTGACTACCCGTCAGAAAGAAATTGTGCCGGGGCAGTTTTTTGTTGGCTATGAAACGATCTGGGAACCGCACCAGAAAGAAGTTCCATACACCACTCCCAAGAAGCCCTGACAAGAATATTCAAGGCAATCAGCTGCGCGGCACCCTGACAGATGGTCGTAGGGATAGATGGTCGAAGGCCGCGCGGATAACGCTGAACAACTCAAGCCTGGATTTTGTTTATGACAAGCACGCTTTTATAGCGTGCTTTTCTTTTTAATATGAAAGTGCTCTAAAGCTTAAATACGCTCAGAAAGCTGGTAATCCACATTAATAAAAGCACCAATGTCGGCCAGAAAACGAATCGTTCTGGCGCCGAAACCCACATCCGGACAGGTTTCACCTTTATCAACAGACAGCACCAGTATTACGCAGATTCTGGGCGATAAGTTGTGGCTTTTAATCACTTGCAGAATTTTCTCCTTGGCCGGTTCTAATTTTTTTATGACGATGTCCGTCATCTTATAAACGTCGACATTGTCCGTCATCGTTTCCGTTGATAACTCCCATGAGCTGATCACGGGTTTATCCAGGGCACTGTGCGCGCCGGATGCATCAACCGAGGTAGGTTCGATGCCAAGCAGACGGGTGATGTCATCAGGATTGAAATGATAACCACTGAGTGTGAAGTGGGCGCGTGCTTTATTCGATGCCAAGTTATTACCCTTATCAATTGATTGTAAATAGGACGGGGGATTATAGCGTATAGCGACAACGAGGACTGATAAGCAGGTTTCCCGCTCTTTGCCAAAATACTCGGCTGGCTCCTATTCAAAGCGGTAGCTTAGCGCGACAAATCCCGTATCCATCGTTCTTTGTCCGACGATAGGACTGGACTGAATGGCGTTGCCCAGCCATTTTCGGCGCAGGTAGAAATCGAGGTGGTATTCCCGGGTTAGCTTGGCATCAATCATCAAACCGAGAAGCGGATTGAATGCATCGTTCGGTTGGTAGGCGGGATACTGACTGAGCGAGGCTTCCCAGGCCGAAATGCCGTAGTAGTAGCGCACATAATTGCTGGATTGATATTCGCCACCGGCCATTGGATAAAATACCACCCGTGGCGTATCCAATTCGGCGACATAGATCACCTCCGACAAATTACCCCCGGATTTATTGATGTCGTGGAACGCGTTGATGAAGAACGCCCCTATGGGTGTTATCTGCAACGTACCCAAACCCAGGGGAATCGAGGTCTGCCTGTCGCCAATGCCATGCAGGTTATCCACGCCGGCGTTAAATCCATCCTGGCTGAATCTGGCTGCAATCTCCAGGTAACCGTAGCCCAGGTTGAACGTTTTGATACCCAGCGTATCTATCCGCATAAACATTCTGCCATAGTCGAAATTTCCATAAGGCAAAATCTGGGCATGATCGGTATGGCCGCGAATAATGCTGCGCGTGTAGTAGCTGCCCAAGCCGATATCCCCGTCGATACGCAGAGGCAATGCATCGGTTTGCGCCAGCGCCATACCGCAAAAACCAATACCGACGAGAAAGCCGAACAACAAGCGGGACACAGCCTTGCGGATATTGGGCAGTTGTAAAACAGAAACTGAACCTGGATTTGTCATATTAAAGAATTCCGAATCATAAACAATTCACCATCGGTTAAATTGACTTGATTGCTTACAATTTTTTCTGCCGTTCACAAACTTTCCCCGGTGATTCACAGGCCAGTCATGATGCAATTTGCTAGAATGCGCAACTTTTTTTCCAACCTTATATGAATCCAATCACACTGGCTGGCGGCGAACACGCCGTGCTGCTGATTCACGGCCTGCAGAGCAGTCCCGTTGAAATGCAACCACTGGCCAAGCGGCTGAATCAGTCCGGCTATACCGTGCACGTGCCGCACATCCGTGGCTATGGCTACAAGCACGGCGACGATGCGCACTCCATTACCCATTGGGAAGACTGGCATGCCAAGGTATTGGGAGAATTTCACACTCTAAAACAACAGCATAAAACCGTTTCCGTTGGCGGGTTGTGCATCGGCGCAGTGCTTTCGCTCAGTATCGCCGCGGAACTGGGTGATGAAGTGACCGCATTGTCACTGCTTGCCACCACGTTATATTACGATGGCTGGAGTATCCCATGGTATCGCTTTATGCTGCCTGTCGGTTATTACACGCCGTTCCGCTACATCTACAGCTATCGCGAGCGCGAGCCTTTCGGGCTCAAGAATGTGCAATTGCGCAAATGGATTGCCCGCGAAATGAGCCACAAGGATTCTTCGATGGCAGGCGCGGCCAAACTCGCCCTGCCTGCGATACACGAAGCCGAACTGTTGATCAAATCGGTAAAAAAATCCCTGCAACGCGTTACTGCCCCCGCCTTGATTATTCACGCGGTAGAAGACGATATATCCACACCGCGCAGTTCGCGCTTTGTCGCCGCCAACATCGGCTCACGGATTGTGGAAAGCATCCTGCTTCATGACAGCTACCACATGCTTACAATAGACAATGAACGCGAACAGGTCGCCGCTGATACCATACGATTTTTCAAAAATGCCCTTGCAACCGACAAATAATCCCTGATTATGAAATGGTATAATTAACTTTTAATATTAAATCTAATTTTCATGAGCTCTTTGCAAACGATACAACGCATGATGGCGGAACAATTCGACCTCAAACCAGAGGATCTCACGCCTGACGCACAACTGGACAGACTCGGCCTGGATTCGCTTTCGGTTATCGAATTCATGTTCACACTCGAAGACGAACTGAATATCAAAATTGCCAATGATCGCGTCGAAGACTTCAAGACTGTCGGCGACGTGGCTGACATCATCGACAAAATCATAGCCGCGCAAAAAGTCACCGCAGTGTAACGCTAGAATGGCAAGGCGAGTTGTCATTACCGGACTGGGTATCCTCTCCCCGGTTGGAAATACCCCCGAAGAATTTTTTAGCAGCCTGATGTCGGGCCACTCCGGCATCAAACGCCTGCAAACCGATTTCATCGACAAGCTTGATGTCCGCATCGGCGCACCGGTTGGGGGTTTCGATCCTGCCGACCACTTCAGCAAGACACAACTTACCGGCATCGAACGGTTCAGCCAGTTTGCGCTGGTTGCGGCCCAACAGGCGGTGCAGGATGCCGGCCTGGAATTGGGCGAAGCTGAATTCGGACGCGCTGGCGTATGCATGGGTTCCTGCCAGGGCGGTGTAGGAACACTCGAGAATGGATACAGAGAATTGTTCCAGCGGGAGAATCCCCGCATCAAACCGCTCACGGTATTGCTCAGCATGAACAATGCCGCCGCTTCACATGTGTCGATAAAGTACCGCCTGCAGGGTCCGAATATCACTTACGCCACAGCCTGCTCTTCGTCGGCAATTGCAATCGGCGAAGGCTATCGGCAAATCAAGCACGGCTATGCTGACGTGATGCTGGCGGGTGGAACCGAAGCGATGCTGACACTGGGCGCGATGAAGGCATGGGAAGCGTTGCGCACGCTGGCGCCGGAAGACCCCGATGATGCCTCAGCATCCTGCAAACCCTTTGCAAAAAACCGCAGCGGCCTGGTGCTCGGCGAAGGTGCAGCGGTGCTGGTACTTGAAGATGCCGGGCGCGCCGTCAAACGCGGCGCGAAGATTTATGCGGAACTGGCCGGATATGATTGCTCTTCCGACTCCAACCATATCACCAAACCGGATGCCGCCGGGCAAACACGCACCATCCTGAAGGCGCTGCACGATGCACAATTACAGCCGCAGGACATCCACTACATCAACGCCCACGGCACGGCAACGCTGGCTGGCGACATTGAGGAAACCAAAGCGATCAAACAGATTTTCGGCGCCCATTCCCATCGAGTTCCCATCAGCTCGACCAAATCCATGCACGGGCACCTGATGGGAGCGACCGGTGCAGTGGAATTCATGGCAGCCGTGCTGGCAATGCAACACAATGCCATACCACCGACCATCAATCTGCATGAACCGGACCCGGAGTGCGATCTCGACTATGTCCCCAACATCGGCAGGACAGATGTGAAGCTCAATGCGGTCATGTCCAATTCATTTGCATTCGGCGGCAGCAATGCGGTACTGATCGCCAAACGTTTCAAGCCCTAGCTATCAACAGCCCTATGATCAACAGGGATAGATAATCCTATCCAGGAAAATTGGCGATGTGCTAATTTGCAGGCAATTGGAATTTTTTATGGGGCAACCGCGTCATACTTTGTAGCCTGAGCAGATTGCCATCAGAATGGGGGGACAATAGTGAACATGTCTAGCGTATCCACAATCGACCAGCAACACCAGGTGCTGGTCGGAATGCTGAACGGTCTGAACGATGCCGTTAAAAACAAGGCATCGCGAAACGATATTTATCGGATCATTGACGAGATCATTGCATATACCCGGTTACACTTTGCGACCGAAGAACGACTGATGGCCCAGTCCGGATATGGCGATGTTGAGTTTCACAAGGACAAGCACAGGCAATTGATGCAGGACGCGCTTCATCTCAAAGGAAAATTGGCCGATGTCGGAGAGGAAATGTTCACCGACTGGTTCAATCACTGGCCGTTCACCAGGGTGCTCGCGCATATTCAATTTGCAGACCAACAGTTTGAAGAACAACTTCTTAAAAATGTCATGAAGGATCATTGACTCGGTACCGCAGGCGGGCCGCTCCCCCTCACCAAGCCAAACATGCTGAAAGCGGGATGGGCTATGATGGACAGCCCTGATATTTCACACCCGATTAATGCCAATCGACTATATTTTCAAAACACTGGTTTATATCAGCCTGGTCTCCATTTCCGTGGCCTCGCAGGCGGAGACTTTTTCAATCATCAAGCCGAAACCCGCCAGTGAACTTTGGCTGAATCCCGGCGCGCTCTCCTACCATTTTCAGCGAGACAAGGGTTTAAACGGAAATAATCTGGGGCTGGGAGCAGAATACAGCTATTCGACTGTAAGCTCGATCATGATAGGCGAGTTCAACAACAGCGACAGATACACCTCGCACTACCTCGTCTGGCACTGGCAGCCGATTGGCCTGGGACCGGTTCGTTTTGGCGCGGTGGCCGGGGTTATTGACGGTTATCCGAACATGCTGGATGGCGGCTGGTTTTTCGCGGTCATACCCACGATCGGGATCAACTACAGATACATCGGAGCTAACCTGTTGCTGGTACCGAGTTATCAAAACCGGCTGTATGGCGCAATTTCCCTGCAGTTGAAACTCAGGGTGTTCTAATTATTATCATTCCCTATGCCGAGCGTGGCGCATCGATGCGATTAATATTCAGAGCACGGATCGCATAAATTTATTTATTAATCATATTGTTATAATAAATCCCGGGGTGATATGCCCGGCAAAATGCAATTTTGTTGCAACACAACGGAACTATTACATCAGCCGCCTATCTGATTCAACGTAAGCGTAAGCTTTCTCACGTTTCTCCTCCCTGAGCGTGACATCTTAACTTATCCCCTTTGTTAAGATATTTACCCCTGATCCCGTAAGGATCGGGGGTATTTTTTTGGTGTGCCCCGGGCTTTCCATCTTTCCGCTTTTTAAACCCGCATCAGCGTCCGGATTATCAAAAACACCGGCACCTGGATAGAAGAATCACGAAGCAAATGACGAGAGGCCAACCCCATCGTGGCGATCAAGGCGCTCGACACAAGCTGGCACGGGCGGATACCACATCTTGGACGATTCGAATGATTGGGCGCCTGTGCCACCCCGGCAAGTGCAGAACGCTGAATCGCCCATGCTGCGAGCAATTAACGGACCGGCGCGATCCAGTTCGCTGCCAACTGAACGAAGAAACGGGCGCGTTTGGAGCCTGAAAATGGAAGGTGACACGGAAACAGGTTTTGTATGTAACCGCGACTCGGGCCGCGATGATTTGTTTTTCACTTGACTCAGGTCGGCTAACGGGTGACCGTAATTCGAATCAAAGCTATTCCTGAAATTCCCTGACGATGCCACGATTGGTCACAGTGTTGCGGCAACCTGCCGTTATCCACTCCAGCCATTCTGTTATACCTGCCCCACTGGTTGCAGATACACGTATCACGCCGATCTGAGGATTGATGCGGCGCGCGTTTGCCACGGCGAGATCGGCATCAAAATCAAGGTAGGGCAACAGGTCGCATTTGCTGAGCAGCATCAGGTCTGCGGCGCGAAACATGTCCGGATATTTGAGCGGCTTGTCCTCGCCCTCGGTCACCGAGAAGATCACCACCTTGTGCGCCTCCCCCAGATCGAAACCCGCCGGGCAAACCAGGTTGCCGACATTCTCGATCAGCAGCAGACTGTCGTTTTTCAATCCCAGCCGCTGCATCGCCTCGCCAATCATGTGCGCATCCAGGTGGCAGCCCTTACCGGTGTTGATCTGCAACGCGGGCGCGCCTGCAGCGCGAATACGCGCGGCATCGTTGTCGGTCTGCTGGTCTCCCTCGATCACGGCGAGCGGCTGGGCGCCATGCAAAGCTGCGATGGTTTTCACCAGCAGGGTGGTTTTACCCGAACCGGGACTGGAGACCAAGTTCAGCGCAAAGATACCGTGCCCGGAAAAGTAGCGGCGATTCCGATCTGCATAGTCGTTGTTCTTGGCAAGGATATCGCGTTCTATCCTCACCATGCGCGACTGGCTCATGCCCGGGGCATGCGTCCCTGCCGGTCCCGCACCAAAATCGATATTGCCTTGATTGCTTGCGTGCTGGTGTTCATCCTCGTGCGCTGCCTGATGTATACGATAGCGCATCCCCCTGCCGGGCTCGCGCTGCCGTGCAAGCGCATGGCCGCCGATGAGCGTTTGACCCTTCCCGCACCCGCATGTCATGCACATCATTCCACCTCCAGCTCTTTGACTCTCATCCCGTCGCCGCCGGTCACCTCGACCTGGAAGCCGCCGCAATTCGGGCAAGGCTCATAACGGGCCGACACTGCCACGCTGCGCGCGCACTGCATGCACCAGCCCTGTCCGGCAGTCTCGACAATCTCAAGCCGCGCATCCCGGGCGACGCTGTCGCGCGTGACCACGTCGAAACAGAAACGCAGCGACTCTATTTCGACACCCGCCAATTGGCCAATCTCCAGCCACACTGCCTTGACCCTGGTATACCCGTCGGTCTGCGCCTTGTCTTCAATGATTTGCAGCACGCTCTCGGCGATCGACATTTCATGCATCGCATACCCCGTCTACTAAGGTTATGTTGAACCCTAAATTCCGCTTTGGCAAATGCCCGATCAGCAAATTCTGGGCAAGGGATCATCTTCCAATTCTTCCAATAGCCGTTCACCGCCCAGTTCAGTTTCCAGCACCACACAGGGGCGGCCCGCGCTGACAGTGCCGATGATCGCCGCATCGCCGCCCTGCGCCAAAGCCTGCCAGCGCGACAGCGCGTCATCTGCTTGTGACGCCTCGACCACCGCCACCACCCGGCCTTCGCAGGCCAGATACATCGCATCGTAGCCGAGTATTTCGCACACCGCCGTCACCTGTTCGCGTACCGGTATGGACGGTTGATGCAAACGCACCTGCAACTGCGTTGCGCGGCTTATCTCGTGCATCACGGTGGCCAGTCCGCCGCGCGTCGGGTCGCGCATGAAGCGCAGGCCGCTTAACGGCAGCAGTGCCCGGGTGAGCGGCAGCACGCTCTCCGCATCCGACAACAATTCACCGTGCAAACCGAACTGTTCCCGGGCCAGCATCACCGCGATGCCGTGATCGCCGACCGGCCCGCTCACCAGGATCGCGTCGCCGGACTGTACCCGGTTCAGTCCGAGCTGCAGATTTTTTGGTCGCGCGCCGATACCGGTGGTGGAGAGATACAGGCCGCCGCCCTCGCCGCGCCTGACCACCTTGGTATCGCCGGCCACCACCGCGACGTTCGCCGCGCGTGCGGCGCCGGCGAGGCTGATGATGATGCGCTCCAGCTGCGCAATTTCAAACCCTTCCTCGATGAACGCGCTCAGCGTGAGGTAATGCGGTGTTGCGCCCGAGACCGCGAGGTCGTTTACCGTGCCGTGCACCGCGAGCGAACCGATGGTGCCGCCGGGAAATTCCAGCGGCTGAACGGTGAAACCGTCGGTGGTCACCATCAGCTCCCCTTCCATCTGTGGCAGACGCGCCGCATCGGACTGCACGTCGAGCAGCGGATTGCCGAGATGACGCGCGAACAGTTCCTCGATCAGCTCGCGCATGTAATGCCCGCCGTTGCCGTGCGCCAAACTGATATGTGTGTCATCCATGCCGGTAGCTTGCCTCTATCAATTGTCCAAATGCCAGGCCGCCATCGTTGCACGGCGTCTGTTGCGGCAGGTATGCGTCGAATCCGGCGGCAGCCAGCTGTTGCAACGCCAGCTCGGCCAGCAGTTTGTTCTGGAACACGCCGCCGGTCAAACCAACCGCATCGAATGGCATGCGTGCGTTGATATCCCGGGCCTGTGCCACGATGCACTGTGCCAGGCTACGGTGAAACTGCATCGCGCGCTGTGCCACCGGCATTTCTTCCCGGCGCAAGGCGTGCAACAGCGGCGTCCAGTCAACGATGAGCAATCCGTGCTGATTTTCGCGCATCGGCAATGCTGTCGCTGCCATATCGCCATGCGCGACCGCTTCCAGCAGCATCGGCCCCTGCCCTTCGTAGCTTGAATTGTCGATCAACCCGAGCAGGCTGGACGCGGCATCGAACAATCTTCCCGCGGCAGTCGTGACCGGCGCGTTCAGCCCAAGCTGCCAGGCATTTTTCAGCAGCACTGCATCACGCGCAGCGGAATGCCAGTCCAGGCCGCTCTCCCAGCACAAAGCCGCGGCAGAGCGCCACGGCTCGCGTCCGGCGCGTTCACCGCCGGGCAGGCGGAACGATTTGAAACTGGCCACGCGCTGCCATGCCCCCGCTCTGCCGTGCAACGCTTCGCCGCCCCACAGCGTATCGTCCGTACCGAGCCCGACGCCGTCCCAGGTAAAGGTCAGCCAGGTTCTTTCCTGTCTGCCTTCGAAAGCCAGCGCCGAGGCATGCGCATGATGGTGCTGCACGCGCTGCAACGGCAACGCCTGCTTGGCTGCCCATCTGCTGCTGGCATAGCCGGGATGCGCATCGCAGACGATGGCGCATGCCGCGACACCATACAGTTGCTGGACATCCGCAATCACCTGCTCGAATATCTCCAGGCTGCGCGGCGCGTCGAGGTCGCCGATATGCGGGGACAGCACCGCACGATTATTCCAGGCCAATGCAATCGAGTTCTTCATGTGGCCGCCGACTGCCAGCAGCGGTTGCGACAGCGTGAACGGCAGGTCGAATTCCAGCGGTGCAACGCCGCGCCCGACACGCAACAAACGGGGACTATCCGCGATGAAGCGCAACACGCTGTCATCGGCCGGGCGCGCAATGGGACGGTTGTGATGCAGGAAGGCTTGTGCCACCTTGCCCAGCCTCGCCTCGGCTTCGGCATTGTCGGTCAATACCGGCTCGCCGCTGACATTGCCGGACGTGGCGACCAGCGGTGAGCCAAAACTGTCCAGCAGCAAGTGATGCAACGGGCTGTAGGGAAGCATTGCGCCGATCTCGCGCAACCCCGGTGCAATGGCATCAGGCAAGGCCGAATCCGCGCGCTTCGCAATCAGCACGATCGGGCGTGCGGCATCGCACAGTGCTGCTTCGGTCTCCGCATCAATCTGCAACTCGGCACGCACACACTGCATTCCGTCCGGGCCCTGCCACGGGAACATCACGGCCAGCGGCTTGTGCGGCCGGTGCTTGCTGGCGCGCAGCCGGGTAATGGCCGCCGGGCTCAACGCATCGCAGATCAGGTGATAGCCACCTATGCCTTTCACCGCGACGGTCTCGCCGCGGCGCAATGCCGCCACACATGCGGCCAGTGCCGCATCACCTGCTGCGCGTTCATGCGCCGCGACAAAACTCAACTGCGGTCCGCACACCGGGCAGGCCAGCGGCTGCGCATGGAAGCGGCGGTTGTGCGGGTCCCCGTATTCGGCGCGGCACGCGGGGCACAACGGGAAATCCGCCATCGTGGTGTTTGGCCTGTCGTAGGGCATGCGCGTGATCAGCGTGTAGCGCGGGCCGCATTGCGTGCAGTTGATGAACGGGTAACGGTACCGGCGGTCGCCCGGGTCCAGCATCTCGCGCCGGCAGTCGTCGCACAGAAAATTATCCGGCGGGATATGAATATCGGGTTCGGCAGTACTGGCGCTGTGCAGAATCTTAAAATCCACCAACTCGCCTACCGGAATAGGCTGGCATGAAATTATTCGCGGGCGCGCCAGCGGCGGCGCGTCAGAGACAAGTGCGGCACTGAATGCATCCAGTTCGGCAGGTTCACCCTGCGCCTCCACCAGCACCGCACCGGAGAGATTCTGCACCACACCGCCCAGACCGAAATGCTGCGCCAGATTTGACACGAAGGCACGATAACCCACGCCCTGCACCCGTCCGCCCATCAGCCAGCGGCGGGCTTCAAAACGGCCTCGGGCAGCGTATTGGGGGTTATCAATCACCGTTAGCCTGCCAGACTGCCGGAACGAACCAAGCAGCCCTAAAGCTTCGATGATAGAGAGTCATCTTGATTGCCAGCCAACTTGTTGTAAAGCCATGCAAAGACAATACCCCCGGCAAATCCATCGGCAAGCGCCCAGATCAGGCCAATCAGACTGCCGGTGGGTGTGATTGTATAGCCACGATAGAGATGTCCAAGCAGGGTTGGCGTATCTGATGCCCCGTCAAATAAAATCACCCACCATGTGAGCATGAAAATACCGAGCCCCCACACCAGTGCGCAGGTAAGGCCAAATGCTTTCACGTTGAGTTTCATTGGGCTGCTGTTGGTACGCAACGATTATCAGCCTGCCGCGAGCAAATAAACACCGCCAAGCGCGATTGCGCTGCCCAACACCCTGGACAACATGGCATAACGCTGGCGCATCGCCAGACCTGCCGCGACGCCGCTCAGATGCAGTGCCGCTGTTGCGATGAGAAAGCCCAGCGCATAGTCCGCCGGCGCGGCGGACCGGGGTAGTTCAAGGCCGTGCGCGTACCCGTGGAACAGACCGAACAGTGCGGTGATGGATACACTGAGCGCGACGGGGAGTTGCAGGGACAGCATGATGAGCAGCCCAAGCGACAGCACCGAGGTGGCGATACCCGCTTCAACCATCGGCAGCGATTGCCATTGCATGGAAATTCCCGCACCCACTGCCAGCATGGTCATGAAGGTGGCGGGCAGCAACCATACTTTTCGGCTTCCGCCGCCTTTGCTGTCACCCTGGGCTGCCCACAGCCCCACGGCCACCATCGCGAGCAGGTGATCGAGACCGGAAAATGGGTGCATCAATCCGGCCGCGAGTCCCGAGACATCGTGACCGGGATGGGCGAAAGCAGCGCTGCTTGCGCTGAACAGAATGATTGCGGTTAGTAGTTTTGTAATTGCATGGCGCATGGTATTTCTCCTTGAGGGCTTATTTGATTTTAACCTTGACCAGCTCGTCACCGTTCGGATCGGTCACGTGCACCGCACAGGCGATGCACGGATCGAAACTGTGGATGGTGCGCAGGATTTCGATGGGCTGCCTGGGATCATATAACTGGTGGCCTTTCAGCGCCGCCTCGTAGGGGCCTTCCTGCCCCTGTGCGTCGCGCGGACCGGCATTCCATGTCGAGGGAACAACCGCCTGATAGTTGTCTATCTTGGCATCCTTGATCACGACCCAGTGCGCCAGCGCACCGCGCGGCGCTTCCGTGTAGCCTACGCCTTTCGCGATACCGGGCCAAGTGGAAGGATCCCAAAGTTTGTCGTTGTGCGTCTTCACATCGCCCGCCTTGATGTTGGCGATCAACTGGTCGTACCAGCCCTGCATGGCATCCGCGATGATCTTGGACTCCAGCGTGCGTGCGGCGGTGCGTCCCAATGTCGAATACAGCGCACTCACCGGCAGTTCGAGTTTGTGCAGCGCCATGTTCACCAGTTCTCGGGTCTGCGCATGTCCCTTCGCATACAGCATCAGCACGCGCGCCAGCGGCCCGACTTCCATCGCCTTGCCCTGCCAGCGTGGCGACTTGATCCATGAATAGGACGCATCGGTGTCGAGATTGGCGTAGGGCGGTTTCGGCCCGGTGTAGTTCAACTCGGTCTCGCCCTGGTACGGATGCAGGCCCTTGTCCTTGCCCACGCTGTAGTCGTACCAGGAATGCGTGACGAATTCCTGGATCTGGTTTTCGGCATTCAGGTCGACCGGATGGATCTCGGACAGATCGCGATTCAGGATCACCCCGGAAGGGATCATGAAAGTGGATGGATCGCTCATGCCCTTTTCCGGGAAATCGCCGTAGGTCATGAAATTCCCTATCCCCTCGCCGCGCGTGAACCAGTCCTTGTAGAAGCCCGCGATGGCCAGCGTGTCCGGCACATAGACCTGGTCAACGAAATCGCGCATCTGCCGGATCACGTTCTGCACGGTTTCCAGCCCCACCATGTTGAGCGAGGTGGCCGCTTCGCCGCCGCGAAAGTGCGGGCCGTTGCCCTGGCCCTGATGTTGCGGATGGATACTGATCGCGCACGGCACGCCGCCGACCAGGAAGTTCGGGTGCGGGTTCTTGCCGCCGAAGATGGCATGCAGTTTCGCGACATCGCGCTGCCAAGCCAGCGCATCCAGGTAATGCGCCACCGCCATCAGATTGGCTTCGGGCGGCAGCTTGTAGCCGGGGTTGCCCCAGTAACCGTTGGCGAAGATGCCGAGCTGTCCGCTTGCGACGAAAGTCTTCAGGCGTGTCTGCACGTCGGCGAAATAGCCCGGCGAGGATCTCGGGTAAGCCGGACTGACGGTCTGCGCCAGCGTCGAGGTTGCCTTCGGATCGGCTTTCAGCGCCGACACCACATCCACCCAGTCCAGCGCATGCAGGTGATAGAAATGCATCACATGGTCATGCACGTATTGCGCCGCGATCATCAGGTTGCGGATCAGCTGTGCGTTGGGCGGTACTTCGTATTTCAGCGCGTCTTCCACCGCGCGCACCGACGCGATGCCGTGCACCAGTGTGCATACCCCGCAGATGCGCTGGGCGAACGCCCATGCGTCGCGCGGGTCCCGGCCGCGCAGTATGATCTCGATGCCGCGCACCATGGTGCCGGCGCTGGATGCGCGCGTGATGCGGTTGTCCGCATCGGTCTCCGCCTCGATGCGCAAATGGCCCTCGATGCGGGTGATCGGGTCGACGATGACACGTTGTGCGGTAGTCATTTCGGTTTCCTCAAACTTTCAAAAATTCCGTCAGAATGCGATATTGCGCGGCGGCCTCGGTATTGTCGGTGCCGTCGCCATTGGCGATGCGCTCGCAGGTACGCGCCATGCGTGCATGCATCGCCGCATCCCAGGCAGGACTGCTGCCGGGCTCGGCGGGCTTCAGGGCGGCCAGCACTGCTTGCGCAACGAAGTGGACAGCCTGGTTGTTCCAGTTGCAATCGTGGCCGCACTGGGTATAGCTATCCACGCTGACCGCCTTGGCGGACTGGAATGCGGCGGCGAGTTCATCCCGGGTGACGTCTGCCCGCTTTGCGCTGTCGATCGCGGTCTTCAATCGATGGTCCGTGCATAACGCCAGCACGCTTTCCGCGAAACGCGCCGCGATCTGGCGCTGGCGGACGCCGGCAAGTTTGCCCAGTGCAGCCTTGAATTCGTTATCGTTGCTGATGTTCATCGCTTGCCCCTTCCACCAGATGTTTGGCGATCGTTTCGGTCAGCCCCACCACCGGAATATCCATTTTGTAGTGCTCGAGGCCTTCCTCCAGCACGATGCGGCAATTGGCGCAGGCGGTGACCAGCGTCTTTGCGCCGGTTTCTTCCAACTGCGTTTTTTTGACCTTGAATGCGGTGAGGCGCAAAGCTTCCGCCTCTTCGATCGCGCTCACCCCGCCCCCGCCGCCGCAGCACCAGTTCATTTTGCCGGGGTCGCTCATTTCAACGTAATTCTTGGCCACCATCTTCAGCAGCGTGCGCGGCTGTTCCAGCACGCCGCCGCGACGCACCAGCTGGCAGGGGTCGTGGAAAGTGAGCAGTTCATCCTCGAAACCTGTCGTCTTGAGCAGTCCTTCGTTTCGGAAACCGTCGAGCACTTCCAGGATGTGCAGCACCTCGAAGCTGTACGCGCGTCCCACCAGGTTTGGACCTTCCCAGCGCAATGCGGTATAGGCGTGGCCGCATTCCGGGCTGATCACGGTCTTGACCTTGAGTTTTTCCGCGCCGTCTACGATGCGCTGAACGAGTGTCGCGGCAATGTCTGAGACGCCGATCTGGATGCCGCTGTTGGTCGCCTCGAACGCTTCCGAGCACAGCGTCCAGCTCTTGCCGGCCTGCTTCATGATCCTGGCGATCGCGCCCAGGTATTCGGGGAAGTTGATGATCTCCATCGATGACATCAGCACCATGTATTCCGCGCCAACCACATCCAACGGAATCTCGATGCCGGTATCCTGTTGCACGTGTTTCATCTGCGCCTTCACCGCGGGCAGCTTCACGCCCATCGGGCTGCCGATCTCCACCGCGCGTTTCGATGCGCCTATCAGGCCCTCGGGAGCGTGGCCGGATACCGCCATGCCTTCGCGCAACTTGCGTACCATGTAGACGATATCGTTGCCGACCGGGCAGACCAGCGAACAGCGGCCGCACAGCGTGCAGCTGTCATAGACCAGCGGCTTCCATTCCTCCAGTTCCTCATCGGTGACCGGTTTGAACAGCCCCAGCATTTTTCCCAGTCTGCCGAGCAGGGTATATTCCTGTTTGTATACTCGCCGCAGCGGTTCCAGTTTGTAGATCGGCGTGTACTTGGGATCGCCGGTCTCGGTGTAGAACAGGCAGGCCTCGGCGCACAGGCCGCAGTGTACGCAGCTGCTGAAGTAGCTGGCGATGGGCGCATCGATCATTTCCTTCAGGACGCTGATGCCCTTGTCGAGGGAAGCACTCATGTCGGTACTCCTTTACGTCCGTTCACGTCGCCGTTGTACCAGCGCGATCCCCACAAGGTGAAGGCATGCATCAGCTTGGTGAACGGCAGGAAGATCAGCAGCAGTTCCACGCTGAGTATGTGCAGCGCCAGCATGGCGGTGTAGGCCAGCAACAGGTGCCGGTTCGCAAGATAGCCGGTCAGCACCGGCAAAAAGGTCAGCGCCCAACCGGCATAGTCCCCGAAGGTGGAGAGGAAGCGCTTGACCGGTTTGTTGATGCGTTCCGCCAGCACCAGCAACATGGTCGCCAGCGTGACCACTGCGGTAGCGTCGATGAATTGCGCGGGCAATGCCGGCCATGACAAGCCCGTCAATTCCTGGATCAGCTTGATGTGCTGCGCAAACAGAAACACGATGATGAACAGGCCGATGTGGAACACGTAACCGGCGACATAACTGACCGGTGAGCGCTTGAACATGCCGGGCGGCGGCACGGAGCGGCGGAATAGGGTGTGCAGCCCGGATGCACCGGCACGATGACGGGGCACGGCCAGATCGGGTTTGCGTCCCAGCGAGTAGATCTCGAACAGCCGCCACAGCATGCCCAGTAAAAAGATCCCGATGGAGATATTCAGTCCGGTGCCGCGCACCCAGGTCAGAAACAGGTCTGCGTCCATGTCATTTCTCCAGGTCGGCGATGGTGGCCTTTTCATGCGCGGATTTCGCGGCGTTCTTCTTGACCCGGTTGGCGATGGACACCGCGACGCCCGCCGCTGCGCCCACCACCGCGGCTCCGGTCGTCAGCTTCAATGGGCTGGCCGGCATGGACAGTGCGCTGTAGAAACTGCCTGCATCCCAGAAGTGCGGCTCTGAACAGCCCAGGCAACCGTGTCCCGATTCGATCGGGAAGCTGGTGCCGCCGTTCCATTTGGTCGTGGCGCAGGCGTTGTGGGTGGTCGGCCCCTTGCAGCCCAGCTCGAACAGGCACCAGCCGTTGCGCGCACCTTCATCATCGAAAGTTTTGGCGAATTTTCCCTGGTCGTAGAACGGGCGGCGATAGCAACGGTCGTGGATGGTCTGGCCATAGAAAGACTTGGGACGGCCCAGATCGTCCAGTTCCGGCAACGCCCCGAAGGTGAGATAATGGGCCAGCACCCCGGTGATCACCGCGGGTATCGGCGGACAGCCGGAGATATTGACGATGGGTTTGTCCTTGATGATGTCGGACACCGCAACCGCGCCGGTCGGATTGGGATTTGCATTGGGGATGCCGCCGAACGAAGAACAGGTTCCAACCGCGATGATCGCCGCCGCGCCTTTCGCAACATCCTGCAGCAGATCGAGGTTGGTGCGCCCGGCGATGGTGGAATAGACGCCACCGTCATGTGTCGGAATCGAGCCGTCGACTACCAGCAGGTATTTTCCGTAGAAATTCTTCATTGCATCCTCGCGCGATTTCTCCGCGCCATAACCGGAAGCAGCCTGCAACGTGTGGTGGTAATCAAGCGAGATCATGTTGAAGATCATGTTCTCCAGGGTTGGAGAATAGGAACGCGTCAGCGACTCGGTGCAGCCGGTGCATTCCTGGAACGACAGCCAGATCACCGATGGCCGCTTGGCCTTGATCAGTGCTTCGGCGATCGCGCTGGCGGTGCCGGGCGGCAGCGCCATCAGCGATGCCATCGCGGTGCAAAATTTCAGGAACCCGCGGCGGCTGATGCCCTGTTGCACAAGACTGTCCCCCAGGGTTTTCTGACCGGCAATTTCAAGGGCCGGCGTTTCTCGATTCAGGGTTTCATGATCCGTCATTTGGTCACCTCACTCGTTGAGTTTGGCCTGCAGCTTCTCCAGTCCCGCATGCACGTCCTCGGGCTGGCTCGGGATGATTTCGGGTATCCATGCGATTTCTATCGTGTCCGCGATGATGTCGCCTTCCACGTTGTAGTGTGTCACCCACCACACGCCCGGAAAGCGCGTCTCGTTGATCTCGCTCGGCCCGATGGCTTCGATGCGCACCGAGACTTCACCCTGCCCGAGCGTCTGGCGCAACTGTTCGTATTCGCCGGGCGCAAACGGCAGGCTGTGCAGGTCTATCATTCCACTCTCGCCACTGGCGTCCAGTTTTTCCAGGCGCGCAACGATCTCCGCCAGCAACGCGCGGATATTGCCGACTGAACGCGCTTCCGCGACGTGCGTATGGATGGGGATGTCGTTGAATTGGTTGCCGGGCCTGCTCATGCGTGCCATTCCTCGACGAGTTGCATGGCCTGGTCGCAGGCCAGCCGAATCGCGGCGGAAACCGGTGGCGTGGGCGTGTCACCCCACGCGATGGTTTGCGGCTGGATACCGATCAGTGCGCGCTGCCTGGGCAGTTGGTCGGCGAGGAGCGCGATCGCCATCAGATCGATCAGGCTCACTTCATGCACGCTGCATTTGCGGTTGCTGCCAACGAATGCATCCATCTGCTCGCCCACGAACATTTTGGTCGTGCCGGGTTCGCCGTCGTAGTGTGCCGCATCGATCACGATCAGATTGTCTGCGTCTTCTATCGCGCCGGCGAGAGAGAAGCTCAACGTGCCGCCGTCCATCAGCTCGATGTCATCGCGCTGCGCAGCAAGAACGGCCAGTTGTCGTATCGCATGAACGCCCGCACCCTCATCCTGCAACAGGATGTTGCCGATGCCGAGGATCAAGGTCTTGTGACTGCCAGTCATGGCTGAATCCGTTTGTATTCTATGGAATACGGGAACGCGCAAAACCGCTGTATCGGGAGTTGTGCGTTGCTTTGCCTAACTCCGGTCAGGCTAGTACTTCTAATTGCGAATATCAACTGAGTAATTTGTTCAACTTATGAAATTAACAGTTGCCTCACTTGAGACTATACTGGTTGCAATTTCATGTCAGGAAAACCGCCATGTGCCTCGGCATCCCCATGCAAATCGTCTCGATTGACGGCTACAACGCGCGTTGCACGGCCAAGGGTGTGATGCGCGAGGTAAGTCTGTTCATGCTGCAGGACGAGCCCATCGCCGTGGATGATTTCGTGATGGTGCATGTGGGTTACGCCCTGCAAAAGATGACCGAGCAGGAAGCACGCTCGACCTGGGAATTGCTCGACGAATTGCTGGCTGTCGACAATCTCGAAACAGATACCCAAGACAGTCCATGAACCTGACCGCGCAGGACTGGTTAAGCATGATCAAATCGTTACCGCTCGCCCGTACCGTGCGCATCATGAATGTATGCGGCGGGCACGAGCGCTCGATCACGATGGCCGGTCTGCGCGGTGCGCTGCCGCAGAATGTCGAGCTTATCCCCGGGCCCGGTTGCCCGGTGTGCGTGTGTCCCGAGGAAGATGTTTACCATGCCATCCGGTTGGCATTGCATGCGGATGTGATTCTGGTGGCATTCGGCGACATGCTGCGCGTGCCGGTCAATGTCCCGAAATCGGAACCGCGTTCGCTGGAACAGGCCAAGGCCGCAGGGGCAGACATACGTCCGGTATCGAGCCCGCAAGAGGCGGTGAATATTGCCAGGGGAAACCCGCGCCGGCAGGTGGTGTTCTTCGTGGCGGGTTTCGAGACCACGACCGCACCGGTCGCCGCGATGCTGCTCGAAGGCATACCGGAAAATCTGTCTTTGTTGCTGTCGTGCCGGCTGACCTGGCCCGCCGTGGCGATGCTGCTCGAATCGGGCAAGCCGGGCTTTGATGCGCTGATCGCCCCCGGCCATGTCGCCACCGTGATGGGACCGGAGGAATGGGCTTTCGTCGTGGAACAGCATGGTATCCCCGCCGCGGTCGCGGGATTCGCTCCGGTATCCCTGCTTGCGGCGATCTATTCGGTGTTGCGCCAATCGCTCGAAGTCGAATGTTTCCTGGATAACTGCTATCCCGAAGTGGTGCGTCCCGGCGGCAATGCGACAGCCCAGTCGCAACTCGGGCAGGCGATGCAAATCGGGGACGCAAACTGGCGCGGCATCGGCATCATCCCCGCATCCGGATTCACGCTCTCGACCCGCTTCGGGCGGCACGATGCGCGCCGGCAGTTCGGGAGTTTTGCCGCGGAAGGACGCAAGCGGGTCGGCGAAATGCCGCCGGGTTGCGACTGCGCGCGCGTGGTGCTGGGGAAAATCTACCCGAACGAATGCAAGCTTTTCGGCACCGCCTGCACACCGCGGACACCGGTCGGGCCCTGCATGGTGTCGGACGAAGGCGCGTGCCGGATATGGCGGGCAAGCGGTGTGAAGTCGCCGACAGCTAGTCAATAGCGGTCAGGCTTGCCTGTAATTTTTCCCGCCAGACAGACGGACTCGCTGCCGCGCATAAACCGGCAACAAGTTTTTTTGCAGCTTCCAGATTGGCGGTTGCCTTGAGGCTCAGCGGGTCGCCCAATTCAAAATCATAGCCGCGTATCCGCAGCAGAAAGCTGTCCGGCGCATCGATTCCGTAGACCTGCCGGTACGCATACAACAATGCTGCAGGTGTCATCGCATGACTGGTGTAGCTGTTGTCATGCTGGGCAGTGATTTCCGAGAAGCGGAAAGGCGCATCGCATGAAACATCGGCATCGACGAACAGGACAGTACTGCGTTCCAGCAAATCAGTAACGTGCTCGATCTGCAACTGATATTCCTCGACCAGCTCGGCCTGTACCGGGCTATCTGATTCAAGCTGCCGCAGCAACAGCGGTGCCAATGCATCGTCACCGCGCGATTCGTTTCCGACTGCAAAGATCAGGATAGGCGCAACCATCAGCCGGGCGAACAGAACATTCCATGCGAAGTACGCGTCAGCATATCGGCCCTCCCCCCCTCTGCATCGAGCAACTCCACTTCCAGCGGCATCTTGCCCAGCGCGTGGGTCGCGCAGGAAAGGCAGGGATCGAAAGCGCGGATCGCGACTTCGATATGATTGAGCAACCCTTCGGTGAGTTTGCGCCCGTCGATGAATTGCCGCGCCACGGAGCGTATCGCCTCGTTCATCGCCTGGTTGTTGTGGGTGGTGGAAACGATCAGGTTGCAGCGCACGATCTGATCGTGCTCGTCCACCTTGTAGTGATGGATCAGCGTACCGCGCGGCGCTTCGATCACACCGACGCCGCGTTCCTGCCGCTCGCCCGTGCTGACCAGATCGGTGCCCTGCAGGTCGGGATCGTGCAGCAAAACCTGTATTTGTTCGGCGGCGTGCAACATCTCGATCATGCGCGCCCAATGAACACCCAGCGTGGCACTTGCCGCTGAACCCCCGTTGAACGCAAGGAAGGCCATGCGCGCCTGGTTGGCCAGCGGCGTGGGAATGAAATCGCACTGCGTCACCCGCGACAGCGGTCCGACGCGATACCAGCCCTGCTCCGGCCCGAGGCTGCGCAGAAACGGGAATTTCATGTACGTCCACGGCTTCACCTCCTCGAGGATCACGTCCCAGTAATGCG
>DATKVR010000140.1:0-7157 GCA_035529955.1 Gallionella sp. | reverse complement strand
TACTGGCATGACCGGCCCGGCATCGAGCAGGTGAGTACCCGCGGCCAGGCGGGGTTTGACCGGATGCAATCAACCGCAACGTAAGGGAATAACATGGAACAGACCGCATTCAACTTTCCGCAACCTGTCGCGACACTGGTTTCCCTGCTGCCGACTTTTCCGCCCTCGTTGGCTTTTACCAGGTTGCTCAATTTGGCGCTGGACCGGATCATCCTCGCAGAAAACCTGCAACCGTTGCACGGCAAGCAGATTGCGATCCGCGTCAAAGACCTCGGGCTGAATTTGCACTTCATCATCGATGCCGGAAAATTCACGCCGACCCGTTCCGGGAAAGTGCCCGATCTGGTTATCAGCGCCACCGCACAGGATTTCTATCTGCTGGCTACCCGCAAGGAAGATCCGGACACGCTGTTTTTCAGCCGCCGCCTGATGGTGGAGGGCGACACGGAACTGGGGCTGGTGGCAAAAAACACGCTGGATGCAATCGAATTGCCGAAACTCGATGCGGCCCTGTTGTCGCCGCACAATGTGCTGGCCGGCATACGGTCGCGTTTGTTTCGGGGACGGTTCAGGATTTAGCACGTGTATGCAGCCTGTGCGGTGGTATTTTTCAAGCGGAAAACAAGCCGGATGCGGCCTGCCCAATTCGCTTTTGTTTTATGAAAACGAAGCAGTTCATCTATGTTCCGGGGAAGAACCCCAAGCCCGAGCCGGAGCTGCACCGCGCATTGCTCTGGCGCGCGCTGGTCGAAGGGGTGCGCCGCGCCGATGGCGCTGCGGCCGATAGTATTCGGGCCGGCTACCCGCAGTTTCATCTGGTCAGCTGGAACTCGCTTTATTACCATGCCTATAAGGATGTCACCCTGGATATCCCGTGGATTGACGCCCTGATCAACAAACACGGTCCGACGCAGCAGGATATAAGCGATGCCCGTTCCTGGAACATCTGGCTGAGCCGCTTCATGTTGTCGCTGGCGGACCACATTCCATTGCTGATACGCATGCTGCCCGAAGCGGTGCGCGGAACCGCCCGGGAGATCGAGCGCTATTTCAGCAACACCGACGGTATCGGCAGCGAGATTCGCGGTCTTCTGGCAAACACCCTGCGCCCGATGCTCGAGCAGCAGGACGATGTGCTGTTGATCGGGCACAGTCTCGGTTCCGTCATCGCCTACGATACTTTGTGGGAGCTGTCACATCGGGAAGGGGTAAAGGGGAAGGTGGAGTTCTTGACGCTCGGCAGCCCGTTAGGCTTGCATTACATACAAAGGCGCCTGTTGGGCATGAACGGCGAAGCTGAAATAAGTTATCCCGAACTGATCGGCCGCTGGGTAAATCTTTCTGCCGAGGGCGATGTAACCGCGCTCAATCAAAAATTAAAGGATAGTTTTTACCCCATGCTTGAACTGGGTCTGGTCGAGTCTATAGAGGACCATTGCCACGGGATCTACAACTTCTTTCGCAGCGATGCAGGCCTGAATTGCCATCGTTCATACGGCTACCTGGTGAACCCCGCTGTCGGTAGCAGCATTGCGGACTGGTGGAAACATTGAAGCTGCCGGGATGAAATGAAGCGTAGCGGCTGATCGGAAATCAGCGTTTGGTGTATTTTCCGCCCCAGACGAATTCTTGCAGGATGGCCATCTCGGAAGTGGAATGTTGCGCGTTCTGCTGCAGACTGGTGTTCTCGGCTCTCAGGAAGTCAAGCAGGAACTTTATTTTGATATGTGTCTTGACCCGGGCCGACACGATAGGCGCGCTGATCGGTTTGTGGATGAAATCCGATGCGCCGAGCGCAAAGCCCCGTTCTTCGTCTGCAACATCGGTTTTCGAGGTAATGAAGATTACCGGGACATCCGCAAGCCGCGGGTTAGCCTTGAGCTGGCGGCAAATCTCGTAACCGTCGATTTGCGGCATCATTACATCGAGCAGTATCAGGTCTGGAGGGTTCGCGAATGCATACTCAAGAGCCAGTGCGGAGTCGTTGAACATCTTCAAGGAATAATCTTTCGACAATATCGATTCAATTATCATCAGATTTTCAGGGGCATCATCTACAACCAGTATTTTTGGATGATTTTTTGTCTCTTCCATCTTGTTCTCCTGAAGTACGATTGCAGATGCACATCGTTTTTTGCCATGTCAGGCTTGATATGCGGAATCAATCAGCGTGCCGCATCACCTGAAAACGAGAATATAACACCATATTGGATAACGCAATCCGCTCATGGCATCCCGGTCCGGCGTAACCGACTTTAATCGATTTCATTTTTCAGGACCGTTCGTTATGATAACGATACCGCTTGTATAAATACACTAGAATGTCCCGATGGATATCACATACGCACAGAATGCTTCGATGAACGGAAAATTGTTTGTCTTTCGGATCGGGGGCGCATCATGAACATAAGAAATTTCTGGATCGCTTTGCCTTGCATTTTTGCATGCGTTGCCAATACAGAAGCGGCCGGTTTGGATCAGCCGCAGGTCACATTTGGCGGTTTCGGTTCGCTGGGCGTCAGCCATTCCACCATGGCGTCGGGCGACTATGTTGTGGACAGCGGCATCCCGAAAGGACCCGGCCTGAGCAATTATCTGTCGACCACAAACGATACCCGGATTGCGGGACATATGGCAGCCCAAATGTCGCCAGACGTCTCGGTCGTGATGCAGGTGGATGCGGAATATCACACCGGGAACAGTTATGCGCCGGAAGTCGAGTTCGTCAATGTCAAATATGCGCTTTCGCCCGATAGCTACGTCCGGGTCGGGCGCGTTGCCCTGCCGACATTTCTGGAATCGGAGAACCGGGACATCGGCTATACCTATGCGTGGATTCATCCGCCCGTCGAGGTATACCGCCAGGAACCGGTCACACACGGGGATGGCCTGGATTTCAATTACCGCCTGCATGCCGGAGATGCAACGCATTCGATCAAGACAGTGTTCGGCAGGACCTCGTTTGAATCCAATGATTCCCAGTTAAGCAATGCGATATCTTCAAAAAACATGTGGGGGATATTCGACACGACCGAATATGGCTCGGCCATCATCCACGCCGGCTACCTGCAACGCGACACCGATTCCGGGTCTTTTCTGACCAGCCAGGGCGGCGCATGGGTGAAAGACAGTGACTTGTCCGCCGGTGTGCAATATGACACGGGCGACTGGTTCGTGTTGTCCGAGTGGATACAGCGCAAATCAACCTACGAGACCAACGCGAGTTATGCCAGCGCCGGCTATCGCGTGAAACAGTTCACCCCCTACCTGACCTACGCACAGAGCAGCCAGGGTTCATTTCTTCCCGGTTTCACGGCACCAACGCCCGAAGCGGTGCGGCTGGCAACAAGAGCGCAGCACACCGTCAGCCTGGGCGTGCGCTGGGACTTCATGAAAAATACCGATTTCAAATTTCAGCTCGATCAGGTCAAACTCAGCGACAACTCAAATGGTTTCCTGGCAAATGTGCCGGCCAATGTCACCCTGTACGGGTCGCAGTTCTATGTCATGTCTGCGGTAGTCGATTTCATATTCTAGACACGATGGATTACCTGAAAATACCGAATGTCGTTGTCAATCGCGTGGCGTTTATGCTGCTGGCAATGGTTGCCGCAAGCGCGCATGCGGAGGTGGTTGTCATCGTTTCTGACAAAAGTCCCGTTACCAGTCTGACGGCCGAGCAAACCGCAAAAATATTCCTCGGCAAAACCACCAACTTTCCGAATGACGGCACAGCCTTCCCCGTCGACCAGGTCGAAGGCAGTGAAGTCCGGAAGGAGTTTTATGAAAAAGTGGTGCACAAGAATCCCACGCAACTTTCAGCCTACTGGGCAAGAGTGATATTCACCGGCAATGGACAGCCACCGGTAGAGCTGGAAGGCAATATCACCGTCAGAAGCGTCGTCGCAAAAAACCGGAATGCCATCGGCTATATCGACAAACGATATCTAAACAGGAGTGTCAGGGTCGTTTTGACTGTTGGAAAAAAATGACTGAGCTGATAAAAAAACTGTACGGCTATTCCCTCACCTGGAAACTGCTGCTGGTGCCGGTGATTGCCACGTTGAGTTTTGCCGCATATCTGGCCTATTCATCCCAGGTAATGTCGGAAGGGGATGATGTCCTCAAGGAGTTGCGCGATATCGATTACCCGATACTCGATGAAGCAGAGAAGAATCTGAATGCCTACATGAGTGTCGTGGATGCGCTCAACACCGCGGCGGCTACCGGCGAGGCGGATTTCCTGGATGTTGCCAATGGCAAAGCGGCTGAAATACTGGTCCGTTACCAGAATTTGAAAAAACTGGATATTCACCACCACGACAAGCTGGAAAAGCTGCAAACCGACTTCAATACCTACTTTAACCTGGCGATGGATGTGGCGACCCGGATGACGGCGAGGAAGGATATGCCCGGCGAGTACCAAATCATCAAGATGCGTGCCTTGCGGGATGACTATTTATCCGAGGCCAGGGCATACAAGGCCGGTACCGAACAGGATTACCATGCCGACGTGGCACGCGCGATAGAACGCTCGGAACACGCCCAGAACTGGGGCCTGTGGATCGGATCGTTGATGCTGCTGGTCATCGCCGGTCTTACCATGCGGGTAACGCGCGGCATTCTGGCGCTGGAAAAGCATGTGGCGGATCGAAACCGGCTGCTGGTGTCGGTCAACCAGGAACTGGAACATGAAATTTACAAACTGAAAGCGGCCGAGGAAGCCAAGAGTCAGGCCGAAGCGGCCAAGAGTGAGGCGGAAACGGCCAACCAGATCAAGGATGAATTCCTGGCAAATATGAGCCATGAAATCCGCACCCCGATGAATGCCATCATCGGCCTGAGCCATCTGTGCCTGCAGACGGTCATGTCGGCGAAACAGCAGGATTACCTGAAGAAGATCAACGGTTCGGCAAAATCGCTGTTGAGGATACTCAACGACATTCTCGATATCTCGAAAATCGAGGCGGGGAAGATGGAGATCGAGCAAGTCACCTTCGAGTTGGAAGAGGTGATGGGCAATGTGGCCACGATCGTGGGCAACCGCGCCCACGAGAAAAAGCTCGAATTCCTGATGCAAACCGCTCCGGATGTGCCATCGTTGCTGGTCGGCGACCCGCTGCGGCTGAGCCAGGTGCTGATCAACCTGGCCGGCAATGCCGTCAAGTTCACCGAGCACGGCGAAGTGACGGTTCGTGTGGTGCGTGCGAGAGAGACCAGCGACGAGATTGTGCTGCGTTTCAGCGTGATCGACACCGGAATCGGGATGACCCAGCCGGACATTGACAAGCTGTTTCACCCGTTCACCCAGGCGGATTCAAGCACCACCCGGAAGTTCGGCGGTACCGGCCTGGGGCTGACGATCAGCAAACGCCTGGTCGGATTGATGGGTGGACGGATCTGGGTCGAAAGCAACCCGGGATATGGTTCGAGATTTATTTTCGTCGCACGTTTCCAGAAACCGGCCAAGCAATTGCACTACAACCCGGCCGCGATCGACGATCTGCGCGGGTTGCGTGTGCTGGCTGTTGATCAAAGCGCGAACAGCCTGCAAATTCTCAGGGGCTACCTGGAATCATTCGATCTCGATGTGACGATCTCCGGCAATAGCGAGGAGGCGCTGAAACTGGTCGGCAACGCGAACGAGGAAAAGAATCCGTTTGGCCTGGTGGTCATCAACTGCAAGCTTCCGGAGATGGACGGGATCGACCTGGCCCGCAAGCTGCACGAAATCAGCTTCCTGAGCTTCAGGCCGAAAGTGCTGATGATCACCTCCAGCGACCAGGATGAATTGCTGAAGCGGATGGATAGCCAGACCGTGGACGGCATATTGGCGAAACCATTCCAGCAAAGCAAATTGCTCGATGCGGTCAGCAAGGTCTCCGGCAGGAGTGTGCTGTCATCGGGCCGGTTCAAGATCATCAGCGAACAGTTGAGCCCGGAACTCATTTCCCGCATCCGCGGGGCGCGCCTGCTGCTGGCAGAGGACAACGAGATCAACCGGCAGGTTGCGCAGGAGATGCTGGAAGGATTCGGTATCGATGTAACGACCGCAGAGAATGGCGAAGAAGCAATCTCACTGCTGGTGGCGGAAGATTTCGACGGCGTGCTGATGGATATGCAGATGCCGGTGATGGACGGCGTCACCGCCACCCGGGTGATACGCAAGAACCCGCGCTTTGCCGAACTGCCCATTATCGCGCTGACGGCCAATGTGATGGTCAGGGAACAGAACGAATTTCTGGAAGCCGGAATTACCGATTACATCGGCAAGCCGATCGATCCCTACCGTATGGTGACAACGCTCGCGAAATGGGTGCGCCCGAAGCGGGCCGCAGAAGACAGTCCGGTCAAACAAGCGGGGCAGCAAACCGAATCCAAACCGGAATCCCTGCCGGAATCCCTGCCGGATTTGTCCGGCATCAATGTGGCCGAGAGCGTGCGCCGGATGGGCGGGAACGTTGCCCTTTATCGCATGCTGCTCGACAAGTTCCGGATCAAGGAGCACAACTTTGCCGGGACGCTCCGTGAGGCGCTGGCCGAAGGCGACCACGTCACAGCGGAAAGAATGGCGCATACCCTGAGGGGTTCCGCCGGCACGCTCGGCGCGAAAAACCTGCAGGAACTGGCTGCAATGCTGGAAGGCTGCATCCGCAAAGCGGAATTCGGCGAAGTCGATTCCCTGCTGGCACGGACCGAACAGGAGCTGGCCGCATTCATCGGTGCAATCGATCATGCGCTGTAGCAATACCCGCCCCGAGACTATCCATGAGCCGGCAGCGGTCCATCGCTGTCCGGTATGGGAGCAGCAGAAATCCGGCCGGGCGGATCCGGGACATCGCCGCCTGGCAATCGAATGGGTTAATGCCCGAAATTAAGGAGAAAACAATGGAAGAGTCTGCTGTGCGCCCCACCATACTGGTGGTGGATGATGCACCTGAAATACTGCTGATAATCGAGTCGGTATTGGCGAAGAAATACTCGCTGAAATTGTTCAACGAGTCAAATCAGGCCCTGGACTATGCATTCGCCAATCCGCCCGACCTGATCCTGCTCGACATCATGATGCCGAACATCGACGGCCTGGAAGCATGCCGGCGCCTGAAAGCCAATCCGAGACTGGCGGATGTGCCGGTCATCTTCATTTCTGCAAAAAA
>DATKVR010000139.1:0-6375 GCA_035529955.1 Gallionella sp. | reverse complement strand
ATGTTCGCGCCGCGGCACGATGTTGTGGTGAGCGAGATGCTGCGCGTGCTGAAACCCGGCGGCACCATTGCCTTCGCGACCTGGCCCGGCGAGCAGTTGATCGGCCGCATGTTCAGCCTGAATGCGAAGTATGTCCCGCCGCCGCCGGGCATTATTTCGCCGGTGCAGTGGGGCGATGTCGGAATCGTGCGGCAACGTCTGGGCGACAGCGTGACACGCCTGCATGCCGAACGCGGCATCATGGGCATCCCGGCGCTCAGCCCGAAACATTTGCGCCTGTTCCTGGAAGCCAAGACCGGGCCGTTTATCCAGACCGTGAAGGCGTTGCAGCATGACCCGGCAAAACTCGAGGCGTGGCGCAACGAGATGGACGAGTTGCTGGGCGAATACCTGCACGACAATGTGGTCCGCCACGAATACCTGTTGATCCGGGCGATCAAGGTGTGAAAGCGGTCAATGGCCGGATTGGCCGGCAAGCCAAACCAGCGCGCGCAAACTGGCCAAGCAGCGTAGTTCGAATTTAGTCTGAAAGGGGCTTCCCATGATCACCATTTCGCCGGAAAGCAGGGAAAACATTCTTGTCATCAGCGCCACGGGAAAGTTGACCGACAAGGACTACAGGGAAGTGCTCATCCCCCGCCTCGAAATGATCATTCAGGCGCATGGCAAGGCACGGTTGCTGCTGGACATGGGGGACGAGTTCCATGGCTGGGAAGCTGCGGCAGCATGGGATGACGCCCGCTTCGGGCTTGCACACATGAACGATTTCGAAAAGATGGGCGTGATCGGCGGCCCCAGATGGGTGGCGTGGTGTTTGAAGATCGGTGCCGTCGTAATAAGCGGCGAGATTAAAAACTTCCCCTCAAGCAAACGGGAAGAAGCCATGCGCTGGATCAACAATTGAACCAGAACGCCGGCATCGCGCCATCGTCCCTGCATTGAAAGTTGCCACGCTTGCCTAGAAACCGAATTGCCTGAATACACGTATCTTGATGAAATCCAGAACGATCAGGTAAACCAGCACCACGACCATCAACCCCGAGACCAGCCACAGCGGAATGGCCGCCATCAGTATCCCCTGCGTGGACAGGACAACCACAGCGATGATATCCAGCAGGGAAGCCAGCAACAGCCAACGGCTCGGTGTCGACTTCCAGAAGTGGCTGCGCTCGCGCACCAGGTAGACATTGCCCTGCCCGGTAAAAACCAGCATCACGAAGATCAGCGTTTGCAGCTGGCCCAGCGGCAAATGCAGCCAGTCGCGCCCGGCAAAAAATACCGAAAACGAAAGGACCAGCACCAATCCCGCCAGGATGCCCGATATCCGCATCAGGCTGGGAATATTCCAGCGCTCGGGTTTGCGGGCAAAGGAAACGTGGTCGGTGGCAATCGACATCGTGACGAAATCATTGGTGAACAGCAGCAGCACGATCAGCAGCGGCGTGATCACGAACACGCCCGTCAGCATCACGCCAACGCTGAGGAAGACGGCGATTTCCATGGTCTTGATGATCTTGTTCATGGTATAGGTGAGCATGCGCTGGTTGATGCGCCTGCTGGTCTCCACCGCCGCCTTGACATCCGCCAATCCGGGATTGGTCAGCACCAGGCTGGCGGCGGCCTTGGCGACATCGGTGGCGCTGGCCACCGCTATGCCGACCTCCGCCTGCTTGAGCGCCGGGGCATCGTTCACGCCATCGCCGCTCATGCCGACCACATGCCCGCTTTGCTGCAAGGCCTGGACCAGACGAAACTTGTCTTCCGGCAATACCCGGGCAAACACGTCATAGTCAAGCACGCTTGTCTGTATCGCACGCTGCAGATTTTCCGGTGCACACACACGGGTGCCGATGCCCACCTTTTCGGCCACCGCGCGGGCCGTCGCGGGACCGTCGCCGGAGATCATCAGCACCCGCACGCCCAGTTCGTGCAGGTCGCGGATCAGTGCCTGCGAATCCTCCCGCGGCGGGTCTTGCAGCGCGACCAGCCCGGCGAGATGAAGGCCGTTGCTGCCGGTCTCGGTGGCGATCGCGAGCACGCGGGAACCATCCGCGCCGAGTCGCTCCACATCCGCGCCGATGGCAGGTCCATCCTTGACCAGCGCGGCGATCACGCTCGGCGCGCCCTTGAGCACGCGCAACTTGTCACCGTTCCGGCTGTATTCGGCTTCCGAGCGCTTGGTCTCCGGATCGAAGGGAATAAAGCTCACGCGTTGCGGTATTGCTGAGAGCAGTCCGCGCGTTTTTGCCGCATCCAGAATGGCCAGGTCGATCGGGTCTTGCGTTGCATGGTCGCTGGCGAGCGCGGCCCAAAGCAGCAGATCATTGTCGGTATGAGGGGCATATGACTGGAACGCACTGAGCGCCAAACTGTTTTGCGTAATGGTGCCGGTCTTGTCGCTGGCCAGCACATCCATCGCAGCGGCTTCCTCGATGGCCGACAGCCGCGTCACCAGCACGCCGTTCCGGGCCAGTTCAACTGCGCCGAGCGCGGTCGCAAGGGTGTAAGTTGCCGGAAGCGCAATGGGGACCGAAGCAACCAGCAGGATCAGCGCGAAGGGCAGCACTTCGGTTATCGCCATGCCGTGTATCCAGCCATAGAGCAGCAACGCTGCAACCAGTATCGCGTCCAGCGCCACCAGGTACCGGACGATGGTCAGGATAAGAATCTCGAGGTGGCTTTTGGTCCTGGCGCCGCGTACCAGTTCGGCGGTCTTGCCGAAATAGGTATGCACGCCGGTCGCAGTGACTTCACCCGACGCCTCGCCGCGCTTCACGATGGCCCCGGCGTTTACGGTCGCGCCGGCACTTGCCTCGACCGGCAGGGATTCGCCGGTGAGCGCGGATTGGTCCAGCAGCACCTGGCCATCAAGGAGGCGTATATCGGCAGGCGCAAGATCGCCCATGCGCAGATGCACCACATCTCCCGGCACCAGTTCCTGCGCGGCCAGCTGTTGCCAGACCTTGTCGCGCAGCACCCGCACCTGGATCGCCAGGCGCTTTTTCAACAGTGCAAGTGCATTGTTGGCACGGTTCTCCTGGGCAAAACCCAGCACCGCATTGAAGACCAGCAGGATGGCTATGATGCCGGCCTCGCTGGCCTTGCCGAGGGCGAACTGCAATGCAATCGTGGCTTCCAGCATCCAGGGAACCGGTGCCCAGAATTTTTTCAGGAACAGCAGCCAGGGATGCGGGCGATCTTCCGCCACCGTGTTGGGGCCGTACTTTATCAGCCGTTGCCGCGCTTCAGTGCCGGTGAGCCCTTGCAGTGGGATAGTTTCGGGCATCGCTCACTTTTGATCAGGGTTGGCCGGCAGTAGTCCCGGGTGCTTGGTTTTCAGCTGCCGGTTACGGACCAGCAGGATCGGCACCGGGCAACCGCGCACGATGCCTTCCGCCACACTGCCCATCAGCAGATGATCCAGGCCCGTTCGGCCGTGTGTGCCCGCCACAACAAGGTCTGCCGGCCAGGCGCCGGCTTCCGCGACGATGGCTTCGGCCATCCTCGTGCCGGGGACCTCGGTTTCAAGCAATTTTATTTCGGCATCAATTCCGCCCGCGCGGGCCGACCGCTGCGCCTTGTCCAGTATCCCGCGCCCGATGTCATTCCATGTTTTCTCCACTTCGGGTGATAGCTGGGTACTATCGTAAATAGCGATCTTGTCGACCACATAGACAATTCGCAGTTGGGCATGCTGATCCTTTGCCAGGCCGATGGCTTCCCGCAGTGCAAGCTCCGACGTGGGACTGTCGTCCACCGCTGCCAATATGCGTTGATACATGACATTGATCCCTTCAGATAAAGCACAACAAAGTGCTGCAATTATATCCCGCTTGTTTCCCGCAGCCATTTTCCGCTGTTGCCGAAATCCATATCGGCAAACCGTTCAGGCGACGCGGTCGTGCGGCTCGCACCCGGCGGCGATCGCGTCGAGATTGTCCAGCACGCGGAAGCGCAACGCGGAGCCCGGTGATCTTCTGCGAACTTCAGGCTTTGACCCACACCCGGCCCGCGTCTATCTTCACCGGGTAGGTGCGTATCGGCTGGTCCGCGGGTTCACAGCTTGGCTCGCCGGTGGCGAGATTGAAATAACTGCCGTGCAGTGAGCATTTTATTTTTCCATCCTTGATACAGCCGAGGTACAGGGAATAATCTTCGTGGCTGCACATTTCATCCACGCAATGCAGGGTGCCCGCCGAGTTGCACAGCAGCAGGCGCTTGCCGCCGACCGCGATGCGCTTCATCTGTGCCGGCTTCAGTTCATCCGCAGCGGCGACTGCAACGTAGCCATCCATCACGCCACCCTTTTGGCGGCGCGGCCCGAATCGAGCACCGCGCGAATTTGCGCGGCCGCATCGGCAACACTGGGGGCCTTTCCGACATGGTGCAGCACAATCGCGCCACCGAGCACCAGCGCGTCGTAGAACGCGCCCTTGTTTCCTTTCAGTGCCAGCATCCCCGCTTCGGCAGCCGCGCGTGCGGTGGCATGGATGTCAATCGCCGCAACGATTTCATCTTCGCCTTCCGCGCCGGCTACCGAACCCGGCAGCGGCACGGCGCGCACTTCCTGCTGGATGCCGAGTGCGGCAGGATCGATCGCCACTTCGCTTTCAGGGCCCATGTCATGGTAGTAAAAGTAGCGGCCGGCCTGGCGCAACGACGGCACCACCCCGCCTTCCACGCCGCGAATGATGCACGCGCTGTCGAAGCCGGCGACACGCGCCAGCTCGGCATAAATCGGCGGGTAGGGTTTGTGTACAAAGCCGGTGATGAAGTGGGTCTTCATGCGACCGGCGATCGGCTTGGACAGCACCTCGACGGTGGTGAGCACCGGGCGCTTGATGATCTGCGTACGCAATCCGACCATGCTGTGCAAGCCGGGATTCGATTGCGCCTGGTCGAGATAGGTCCAGCCCAGCGCCGGATCGGACAGGCGCGCGGCGGCCTGCGCCGGGGTCAGGTCTACCGGCACGCTGGCTGCCTGCAGGATGTGGCGTGCGCACACGCCGTACTTGGGCCCCACCCGGTCCAGCCCGTGGCTGACCACGTGCACGCCCAGCTCCGCCAGCAGCGGGCCGAGGAAGGGCGCGGTCGGCAGGCAGCGGTTGTAGCCGTCGTATGGATCGCCGATGTCGACAACCTCATCGACCGGAGCCACCACGCGCCGGGTTGTCTCCAGCACCGCATCCATCACGCCCCTGTTTTCGTCCAGCGTTTCGCGTTTCATGCGCAGCGCGATGAAGAAGATGGCGGCCTGCACCGGGTCGATCCGGTTTTCAAGGATGGCCCGGGTTCCGAGACGGGCTTCTTCGCGGCTGATGTCCTTGGATAGTTCGGGGCCGGTGGCGATACGCTGAATGATGGAGCGCATCAGCAGTTTGGGATCGGACGGGATAGGAGTATTCATAATTGCGCGGGCAGCGATGGCATACAAGAATTGGATGATGCTAATTTTGGCTCATTTTCACGGTAACAGCCACGTTTTAATCATGGCGATACAGTCAATGCGGATATGGCGCGGATTTTGTCAGCACCCGATACACTGCAAAGGTCAAACCGAAGCCGCGCCGAAGACAGCAGTTTGAAGTTATGCTTAAATGCAATTTTATTTGTCCTATTATTTCTCAGGGGAGGTTACGCTCATGCCACACGCAATCAGAGTTCATCAGACCGGCGGTCCCGAGGTATTGCAATGGGACGAGATCGAGGTCGGCGCGCCCGGTCCCGGCGAGGTCAGGCTGAAGCAAACTGCGGTCGGGTTGAACTACATCGATGTCTATCACCGCATCGGCCTGTATCCGCTGCCGCTGCCTTTCGTGCCCGGCATGGAAGCGGCGGGAACCGTCGAGTCGGTCGGCGACGGCGTCACCCGTCTGAAACCGGGAGACCGGGTCGCGTATTCATCGGTGATCGGTGCCTATGCCGAATCGAGGATTATCGCGGCGGATAGAGTGGTCAAGCTGCCGGATTCCATCGACAGCAAAACGGCGGCGGCCATGATGTTGCAGGGCATGACCGCGCGCTACCTGATACGCGACATTTACAAGGTCGGTCCGGGCGATACCATCCTGATACACGCCGCGGCCGGCGGAGTCGGCCTGATCGTATGCCAGTGGGCCGCCGCACTGGGCGCGACCGTGATCGGCACGGTGTCTACTGATGAGAAGGCCGCGCTGGCCAGGGCCAACGGTTGCCACTATCCGATCGTCTATACCCGCGATGATTTCCAGGCGCGGCTGCTCCAAATCACCGGCGGGGAAAAACTGTCCGTGGTCTACGATTCGGTCGGCAAGGACACTTTCATGAAATCGCTGGACTGCCTGCGGCCGCGCGGCCTGATGGTCCTGTTCGGCTCATCGTCGGGCCCGGTCCCGC
>DATKVR010000138.1:0-18363 GCA_035529955.1 Gallionella sp. | reverse complement strand
CGGCGAGAAGCTGCTGCAATTCACCGGCCTTGGGGCCCGGTACAACCATCTCGATCAAGCGCAGCGCCATGAAAGTCTTAACCTTTCCATTTCCAGTCGCGGATTTCCGGCATGTCCTCTCCGTGCTTGTTGATGTACTGCCTGTGCTCGATCAGCTTGTCCTTGAGCTGCTGCTTGAGATAGATGCCCTTGTCGCCGGTCTGCGGCAGGCGGTCGATGGTGTCCATTACCAGGTGAAAGCGATCCAGGTCGTTCAGCACCGTCATGTCGAACGGCGTGGTGATGGTGCCTTCTTCCTTGTAACCGCGCACATGGATGTTGTGGTGATTGGTGCGACGGTAGGTCAGCCGGTGAATCAGCCACGGGTAGGCGTGGTAGGCGAAGATCACCGGTTTGTCTTTGGTGAACAGCTCGTCGAAATCCATGTCGCTCAAACCGTGCGGATGCTCGCTGGGTGTCTGGAGTTTCATCAGGTCGACGACATTGACCACGCGGATTTTCAGGTCGGGCAGATGCTCGCGCAGGATGGAGACAGCGGCGAGGGTTTCCAGCGTCGGCACGTCGCCGCAGCAGGCCATCACCACATCGGGTGCCATGGCCTGGTCGTTGCTGGCCCACTGCCAGATGCCGATGCCTTCGCTGCAATGCTTGACTGCAGCATCCATCGCCAGCCACTGCGGCGCCGGATGCTTGCCCGCGACCACCACATTGACGTAGTGGCGGCTGCGCAGGCAGTGGTCCATCACCGACAGCAGGCAGTTGGCATCGGGCGGAAAGTAAACCCGCACCACCTCGGCTTTCTTGTTCACCACATGGTCGATGAAACCGGGATCCTGGTGGGTGAAGCCGTTGTGGTCCTGGCGCCACACGTGCGAGGCCAGCAAGTAATTCAGCGAGGCGATCTTGCGCCGCCACGGCAGGTGCGCGGTGACCTTGAGCCACTTGGCGTGCTGGTTGAACATCGAATCGATGATGTGGATAAACGCTTCATAGCAATTGAACAGCCCGTGCCGCCCGGTCAGCAGGTAGCCCTCGAGCCAGCCTTCGCTCTGGTGCTCGCTGAGCATTTCCATCACCCGCCCGCTGGGCGCGAGAAATTCGTCGTTGGGCACGGTCGCCCCATCCCACTGGCGGTTTGTCACTTCAAACAGCGCCTCCAAACCGTTGGAGAGCGTCTCGTCGGGACCGAACACCCGGAAATTCCGCTGCTCGCTGTTCAGCTTCGCAATATCGCGCAGGAACGGCCCGAGCTGATGGGTGTCGCCGATGCCGGGCGCGCCCGGCACGGGCACGTCGGCAGCGTAGTCGCGGAAATCCGGCATGCGCAGATCGCGCAGCAGCATGCCGCCGTTGGCGTGGGGATTGGCGCCCATGCGGCGTTCGCCCCCGGGCGCCAGTTCGGCCAGTTCGGCTTTCAGGCGGCCCTGTTGATCGAACAGTTCCTCCGGCCGGTAGCTCCGCATCCAGTCTTCCAGCAGCTTGAGGTGCTCGGGTTTCTTGTGCGGGTTGAGCGGCACCTGGTGCGCGCGGAACGTGCCCTCGATCTGCAGGCCGTCGACGACCTGAGGTCCGGTCCAGCCCTTGGGCGACTTGAGGACGATCATCGGCCAGCGCGGCCGTGTGAGATTGCCGCGGACACGTGCGTCCTGCTGGATCTTTTTGATCTGCTCCACCGCGCTGTCGAGTGCGGTGGCCATCGCCTCATGCATCAGCGCGGGCTCGTGGCCCTCGACAAAGATGGGTGTCCAGCCGTAGCCGCGCAACAACTGCTCAAGTTCTTCATGTTCGATCCGGGCGAGTATGGTCGGGTTGGAAATCTTGTAGCCGTTCAGATGCAATATCGGCAGCACCGCGCCATCGGTGGCAGGGTCGAGAAACTTGTTGGAATGCCATGCAGTGGCCAGCGGCCCGGTTTCCGCCTCGCCGTCGCCGACGACACAGGCAACCACCAGATCGGGATTGTCGAATACCGCGCCGAAGGAATGGCTGAGCGAATAACCCAACTCGCCGCCCTCGTGGATCGAGCCCGGCGTTTCCGGTGCGGCATGGCTGGGTATGCCGCCGGGAAACGAAAACTGCAGGAACAGTTTCTGCAGTCCCGCCTCATCCTGGCTGATGTTCGGATAGACCTCGCTGTAGGTGCCCTCGAGATAGGTGTTGCCGACCACCGCCGGGCCGCCATGCCCGGGGCCGGAGATGTAGATCATGTCGAGGTCGTACTTCTTGATGACGCGGTTCAAATGCGCGTAGATGAAGTTCTGCCCCGGCGTCGTGCCCCAGTGGCCGAGCAGCATCTTCTTCACATCCTCGATCTTCAGCGGACGCCTGAGCAGCGGGTTGTCGTAGAGAAAAATCTGGCCGACCGACAGGTAGTTAGCGGCGCGCCAGTAGGCGTCGATCTTGTGCAGCAATTCCGCGGAAAGTGTGTTGTTCTTCATTTTTCAATTCTCCTTTATTCGCCAATATCAAGAACGCGGCAGACCGTCCTGGCTATCATCTGCTCTTCATCCGTATGCATAACGTAAACGGCAACGCGGCTGGACGCCGTGGATATTACGACCTCATTTTCCGCATTTTGTTTTGCGCCGATCCCGATTCCCAGAAATTCCAGACCCTCACAGATTCGCGCGCGAACAACCGGCGCGTTCTCCCCGATCCCGCCGGAAAACACCAGCGTGTCCAGCCCGCCCAGCGCCGCGGCATATGCGCCGATCCGTTTCTTGATCTGGTAACAGAACAACGCGACCGCTTCAGCCGCGCGCACATCCTGCGCCTCACGCTCCAGCAGGTCGCGCATGTCGGAACTGGTTTCGGATATGCCCAACAGCCCGGACTGAAAATTGACCATCTCGTTGAATTGCTTCGCGCTCATTTTTTCGCTGCGTGCCAGATACCAGACCAGTCCCGGATCAAGGTCGCCCGAGCGGGTGCTCATCGCCACGCCCGCGGTCGGGGTGAAACCCATGCTGGTGTCGATGCTCTTGCCGTCGCGCACCGCCGCCAGGCTCGCGCCATTGCCGAGGTGCGCGAGGATCACGCGTCCCTTTGTTGCCGCCGGATCGCCGAGACGGGCAAGTTCACCCATCAGGAATTCATATGACAAACCGTGAAACCCGTAGCGCCTTATGCCCTGCGCCTCGTAGCGGCGCGGGATCGGCAAAATCTGAGCGACGCGGGGGATGTCATGGTGGAAAGCCGTGTCGAAACACGCCACCTGCGCCAGATCGGGAAATCGGTGATGAAAGGCCTCGGTCAGCAGGATCTCTTCCGGCATATGCTCGGGATCGAACGGGCTGAGCCGGCGCAACTCCGCTATCATTTCCGCAGTGATAACTTGCGGTTCGCTATATTTCGGTCCGCCATGCACCACGCGGTGTCCCACCGCGGCCAATACCTCATGGTCGCCGCGTTTCTCGACCCAGTCCATCAGCACTTCCACCGCCGCAGTGTGGTCGGGCGCTGTCACGGAGCGGGAAAAGCTGTCTGCCGGGTTCACGCTTTTGACCCGCAAGCCGGCATCCGGCAGACCGATCCGCTCGATGCTGCCCTCGAGTATCCGCTTTAGAGACTCCCCGGCCCCGAACAGCGCGAACTTGATGCTCGACGAGCCGCCGTTGATTGTGAGTACCAACGGCGAACCCTGCTGCCGGTTTGACTGTTTATTCATGCAATCGAATCTCCCGTTTCGCCAGCCGGAACGCGCCCTCGATCAGCACCGCCAGGGCAAGCATCGCGGCAAGGACCCACAACTTGGCCGGCGCGGTCGTGGCCGTCTGCCAGACCAACGCGCCGAAGGCAAGCAGACACGCGGACGCACCGGCAGCCGATATCCAGCCGCGGCTATGTGTGTGCGGCGCATGGCGCGCGTTGGCGCTATTGACCGCGGCGAAGATCAACAGGAACCCGGCGCTGCCCAACGTCGCGATGCTGCTCAGGTCGAAGACATTGGCCACGATGAGCGTCAGCCCGGCGGTAATGATCAGGCCTTCCACCGGCTGCCCCCACACTTTGTGCTCCAGCACTTCCGGCAATTCGCCGTCGCGCGCGATGCAGTAACTCAAACGCGCCGCGCCGTAGAGCGTGGCATTGATCGCGGACGCGGTGGACAGCATCGCGGCGATTGCGATCAGCGTGAAGCCGGTCTGCCCCAGGAATGGCCGGGCCGCTTCCGCCAGGGCGTAGTCCTTGGCCGCCACGATCTTGTCCACCGGGAGATTGCCCACCGTGACCAGCGCAACCAGCACATAAAGCGCGATCACAAACCCGACCGCCGTGTAGTACGCGCGCGGCAGTGTCTTGGCCACGTCACGCACATCGTTGGCCGTGTTGGCAATCAACTCGAAACCTTCGTAAGCCAGAAAGATGATCATCCCGCCTGCGGCCAGCTGCAGCGGGGGCGACCATGATCCCGGCGCGATTTGGGAAGCGTGGATGCCGGAAAAACCGACGCCGACGAACAACAGCAGGATCGCCAGCTTTATTGCCACGATCCAGATCTCCGCTTTGCCGATCAACCCGGCGTTGAGCAGGTTCATGCCGGCAATCGCGATCACGGCGAGACTGATCAGCGCATGTTTGCCTATCCCCTGCCAGGCCTGCGGCAGAAACGTCGCGCCGTAACTGCCGAATGCGAATGCGTACAGCGACAGCATCACCACGTAACTCAGCCACAGCAACACGTTCAGACTGCCGGTGAACATCCCGGCGCCGAAGGTACGGTCGAGGAAGGCAACCGTGCCGCCGCGACTCAGATAGGCGACGGAAAGCTTCGCATACGAATACGCCGTCAACAGCGCCACCATGCCCGCCAGTGCGAATGCCACCGGCGTGCCGCCGTGCGCCAGTTGCACCGCCAGCCCCAGTACCGCAAAAATCCCTCCGCCGACCATGCCGCCGACACCGAGGGAAACAACCGCCCACAAGCCCATCTTGCCGTCGGCTGCTTCGCTCATGCGACCATCCTTCCATGCTTGCGAAATAGATGCAGTACGGTCTTTGCCGATATTGAGCGGAGCTGCATACCGCCAATTTCAAGAAGCATCGTGGTAATCTCGACTGCTCTTTTCATCGATTCTCCGTCAACTTCGTCTACAGTTTTATACCTTGGGCTGGCAGGTTTCATGTTGATTTCTGTTGCGGGGTATTTACCCGACTGAAATTATGCAAAGATTAAATAGCGTAAGCTTCATTCAAGGCCGGCATGACAATCTCGGTTCCTTTCAGGTTGGTTGCAAACTGACGCATGACTTCTTCTTCGCCGTGAACCAGAAAAGTGCGTTCGGGATTGCCGGTCTGCTGGTGCCACGCGAGCAGTTCAGCCTGGTCGGCATGTGCAGAAAAGCCGTTGATGGTATGAATTTTGGCGCGCACAGGCATTTTTTCCCCGTAGATCCTGACTTCTTTCGCGCCGTCGATGACATGTCGCGCAAGGGTGCCTGATGCCGCGTATCCGACAAACAGTATGCTGCATTCCTCACGCGAAATATTTTGTTGCAGGTGATGGCGGATCCGGCCGCCGGTGCACATGCCTGATCCGGCCATGATCACGGCACCGCCGCCGATATGATTGATCGCAATGGACGCCGCCGTTTCGCGGGTGAAATGCAGCCCCGGCAGGTGGAAGGGATCCCGCCCCGAGTCGAACAATGCGCCGGTCTCTGCGTCATAACATTCCGGGTGGCGCTTGAATATCTCGGTGGCCGATATCGCCATCGGCGAGTCCAGGAACACCTGGACGGAATGCGGCAGCCGGTTCTTTTCGACCCCCTCCCTGAGGAAGAACAGCAGCTCCTGCGCGCGCTCCAGTGCAAAGGTCGGGATCACGACATTGCCGCCCCGGCTGAAGGTATCGGTGATCGCCTGGTAGAACTCTTCCACCGACGGCTGGAATGGCCTGTGCAGGCGGTCACCGTAAGTGGTCTCCATGACGACGACATCGGCCCTGGGCGGAGCTGCCGGGTCGCGCAGCAGCGGGCGGCCGCTGTTGCCCAGATCGCCGGAAAACAGCACGCTGCGTTGCCGCCCGTTTTCTTCCAGCTCCAGAAATATGCAGGCCGAACCGAGAATATGCCCGGCATCAATGAACGTGACACGTATGCCCGGTGCAAGCTGTATAGGTTGTCCGTATGTTGCGACACGGCCAAAATAATCCAGCGCCAGAAATGCGTCCACGATTGAATACAGCGGGGCTGCGGCATGCTGATGTTTGCGGTGATGTGCTGACCGGTGCCCCCGGTGCTCCACCTCTTCTTCCTGCAGATGCGCTGCATCCACCATCACCAGACGGGCCAGTTCGCGCGTGGCCGAGGTGGTGATGATCTCGCCGCGGAATCCCCGCTTGGCCAGCAACGGCAGGCGGCCGCAGTGATCCAGGTGGGCATGGGTGAGGAGTACAAAATCGATTTGCTTGGGGTCGAAACCGAATGGTTCGCTGTTCTCTTCGTCCAGTTCGCGGCCGCCCTGGTACATCCCGCAGTCGATCAAAATCATTCTGCCGGCGCAGTTCACCAGATGGCAGGAACCGGTGACGCCGCGATCGGCGCCGTGAAATGAGACTTCCATCGTCAAATCCTTTTTTTGCTTGTTATCGGGCAACCCATGCTGATTTCATGGCTATTGTATGACAATGAATTTTCCACAGCATGTCAAATATTCAATTCAGCCGGGCACTAAGTAGTAGCACCTATTCTGTTATTCCAGATTGGCGGTTTGCTGATCGAGCCACCAGTATCGCGCTGGCTCGCGGACTCATGCGGTAGGTTTTAGGGTTCTCCAAAAGCGGTTCCGTGCCCGCCGCAAATATATCCCGGGGCGATACGCGCGAGGTATCCGCGGCCAGGTGCCAACGAGATCCGTCCGGTACGGACGGCAAAACAAAATCAACCGTATCGCTGCCGGCATTGAACATCAGCAGCAGGTTGCCCTGCTCTTCTGCATGGATCAAACAGGCAAACTTGTTCTGTTTCCGGTCATCCCAGTCGGGCACATCCCCTTGCGGGTCATACCAGTGAATATCGGCGTCGGTATAGAATTGTTCCCTGCACAAAACAGGATGGTTGCGGCGGAAGGCGATCATGCCGCGGGTAAAGCGGAAGATATCGCCGTGCTGTTCCAGGTTGTCCCAGTCATACCAGCTGGTTTCGTTGTCCTGGCAGTATGCGTTGTTGTTGCCGCCCTGGGTGCGGCGAATTTCGTCGCCGCCGAGCAGCATCGGTACACCGCGCGAGATCAGCAGCGTCAGCAGGAAATTCTTGATCTGCCTTTTGCGCAGGGCCTCGATCCCGACATCCGTTGTTTCCCCTTCAACTCCGTAGTTCTCGCTGAAGTTGGCATCGGTTCCGTCGCGGTTGCATTCTCCGTTTGCTTCATTGTGTTTGTCGCTATAACTCACCAGGTCGTTCAGCGTGAAGCCGTCGTGGCAGGTAACAAAATTGATGCTGCCTTCGGGGCCCTTGCCCGAATTGGTATAGATGTCGGCGCTACCGCAGATGCGGCTCGCAAACAGGCCTGTCATCCCGTCATCGCCGCGCCAGAAGCGCCGGACGTCATCCCGGTAGCGGCCATTCCACTCCGCCCAGCGTCGTTCCGAGAAACTGCCCACCTCGTAGGCACCGGCCGCGTCCCACGCCTCGGCGATGATCTTCACATCCCGCAAGATCGGATCTTCGGCGATGCGTTCGAGCAGCGGGGCATTGGCCAGCAACTTGCCGTTGCCGTCCCGGCCAAGAACCGACGCTAGGTCAAACCGGAATCCGTCCGCATGCATTTCCACCACCCAGTAGCGCAGCGCATCCATGATTTGATCGCGCACCACGGGATGGTTGGCGTTGATAGTGTTGCCTGTTCCCGTGTAGTCCTGGTAGTAGCGTTGGTCTGGCGCAAGCATGTAGAAAATCGCGTTATCCATCCCGCGAAAGCACAGTGTCGGGCCCAGTTCGTTTCCCTCCGCCGTATGATTGAACACGACATCCAGGATCACTTCGATACCGGCATGATGGAACGCCCGGACCATTTCCTTGAACTCGAGCTTCTGCTGACCCAGGCCGCCTGCACTGCCGTAGGACGCTTTCGGCGCAAAAAAAGCCACCGGATCGTAGCCCCAGTAATTCCTGAGCGGCATACCTGTCTGCGGATCGATACCGGTCAACTGATGTTCGTTGAACTCGTGGACCGGCATCAACTCCACGGCTGTCACACCCAGATCTTTCAAATAGGGGATCTTTTCCATCAGGCCGCGATACGTGCCGGGATGCTCCACACCGGAGCTGGGATGAATGGTAAAACCGCGAACATGCGTTTCATAAATAACGGTATTCGACCAGGGATGACGGGGCGGCCGGTCGTCATGCCAGTGGAAGTGCTCATGAGTTAACACGCATTTCGGCATGGCACCGGCATCATCAAGTTTCGAACTAACCAGGTCTTGCTGTTGCGCCGAAGAATCGTATCCGCGGGCCGCCCCGAAATTCCAGTCAGGCAACGGCGTGATCGCCGTCGCAAAGGGATCGATCAGGAGCTTGTTGAAATTGAAACGATGTCCCTGTTCAGGCTGATATGGGCCATCCACGCGGTAGGCATAGAGTTGACCCGGACGAATTCCTTCTACCCATACGTGCCAAACATCACCGGTGCGGTTGCGCGCGGGGTCCAGGTCGATCACTCGTGCCGGTTTTGCGTCTGCCGCTTGATCGAACATTTCCAGCCGGACGCGGGTGGCATGGCGGCTGAACAAGGCAAAGTTGACCCCTCCACCGGACTCATGTGTTCCCATGGGCAAAGGCACACCTTTGCGCACTTCGGTATGTTCGGAGACTTCGGCTGCGTAATCATGCAGCGGTCGTTCGGGCGTATTCATTTGCTCGGTTTGCACATTTTTTCGTTCTTGCAGCACGACATGAAGGATCGGCGATAAGCTTGCCTGCTCTTTGATTGCCAAACATTCATACCGCAACCGCTGGGGATGCAACCCCCGAGGCAGGCAATTCTTTGGCAGCGAGCGAAAGCGCCAGCGTCTTTACAGAAGGGTTCATGCTATCGACCATCGAGCTCGGGATCAAGATCGTGGCTCCCCGTTCCTTGGTGGTCTCGTAGATTATGTTCATGGCACGAAGCTGCAGCGCTTCTGGATGCCCGGCGTAAATTTCGGCGGCCTCGACAAATTTTGCCGCAATCGCCGCTTCGGACGATCCGAGAATCACCCGCGCCTGCTTCTCGCGCTCGGCCTGTGCCTGGCGCGACATGGCATTCTGCAAGGCTTCCGGCAGGGCAACGTCGCGAATTTCCACCGAGCCCACCGTTATGCCCCAGGGTGCGGTCTTTGCGCCGATGTCATTTTTCAACTGCTCGTCGGCATCCTTGCGATCGGACAACAATGCGGCCAACATCGAAGAGCCGATCATCTCGCGCAGCGAGGTTTGCGCAACCTGGTCGATGGCTGCGCGATAATTGGTAATGGCCAACGCCGCTTTTTCCGCGTCGTGCACATGCCAGAAAATGATCGCATCGACATTGACCGGAACCGTGTCCCGGGTCAGCGCCTGCTCGGCATTGAAGCCTGTGGTCTGTATGCGCTCGTCGATCACGGCGATCACATTGTCGATGACCGGAATAATGATGAACATCCCGGCGCCTCTGACACTTTGCAGCTTGCCCATCCTCAGGATGACAAACTTCTGCCAGGTATTGGCCATCTTCAATGACATCGCGACAAGTATTGCGGCAACGAAAAACGCCAGCGCCAGATAGAGACTCACCCAATTGCCTACGGCAAGGCCCGACAAAATAAGAACAAAGGCCAGGAATGAGGTGATTGGATTCATGATTACCTTTCATTTGTTAGGTTGAGATTCTCGAATTTACCTGCGATCTCAAACTATTTCTGTGCGCTACCCCACCAACCATCCAGCAATCCAGCAGCAGAATTCCGCTCGCAATCGAATCATCGCTGCCACAGAATTCGTGCTTCCTCGAGTGGCACCGACACGCCGTCGCGGTGAGGAATGAGCCGCACCGTGTAGTCTGACACCGGACGGGTTACATGCACCTCGGCGCGATAGGCGTAGCCGTTTATCGCACCCACCAGTTGCCGCACGCGTTTCATTTCCATCCGCTCCGGTGCGGCACCGTTAATGCCATTGGCGTAAAGCTCGACACGCACCGCCTCCGGTGCGAGATCATCGAGATATATTTGAACCTCGAATACATGCTGCTTGCCATCGGTTGCGACCTTTATTTCGCCGAACCGCAGTGCTGCCCATTTTTGCTCCACCTCGTGACGCCAATTCACCATATCCACGCCGATTTTGCCTTTATCGACAGCACGCGCGAGATAGGCTGATGCGGCCGGCAGGTAGTGTTGCTCGGTGTATTCGCACACCGCGCGGTTAGTGGAAAAACGCGGCGTCAATTGCGCCATGCTTTCCCGCATCCGATTCACCCAGGCAGTGGGAATCCCTTGTTCGTCGCGCGTATAGAATTCCGGGATCACCTCGTGTTCAAGCAAGTCATAAAGTGCCTCGGCATCACGAGCGTCCCAGGCCGGATCATCTCCGTGTTCCTGTCCATCACCCAGTGCCCATCCCACTTCCGGCGTGTAGGCTTCTGCCCACCAGCCGTCCAGTTCGGAAAGATTGATGCCGCCGTTGACCAGCACCTTCATGCCGCTGGTTCCACACGCTTCCCAGGGGCGTCGCGGCGTGTTGATCCAGACATCCACTCCCTGCACCAGCTGCTCGGTCAAGTCCATGTCGTAGTCACTGAGGAAGATCACGTGGGGGCGAGCCTCGGTTCGACGGATGAAATGTATCCATTCCTGTATCAAGGCTTGCCCTGCAATATCTGCCGGATGGGCCTTGCCGGCCATGATCAGCTGCACCGGGCGCTGCGGATTGGTCAGCAGGCGTAGCAATCGTTCCGGGTCGTGCAACAATAAATTCGGCCGCTTGTAGCTTGCAAAACGGCGTGCAAAGCCCAGTGTCAACACATTGGGGTCAAACAAATGTTTCGCAGCATCGATCTTCTCGTGCGACGCGCCTGAGAGGGTAAGTTGCCGGGATAATCGTTCGCGTGCGTATTCAACAAGGGACTCGCTGGTGGAAGTGCGAAATTGCCAGAGCTTGGCATCCGGGACTTTGCGTATGTTTTGCGTCAAGCTCTCCGCTGTCCCCAGCCAGCGATCCTTGCCGCATGCTTCGGTCCAGAGATCATCCGCCGGCGCAGAATCCCAGGTCGGCATATGGACACCGTTGGTCACATGGCCGACAGGAATTTCTTCATGCGGCCAGTGCGGAAAGAGCGGCTCGAAAAGGTGGCGGCTCACCTGCCCGTGCAAACGACTCACGCCATTGACCGCGCCGCTTCCGCGTATCGCCAGATAGGCCATGTTGAAAGGTTCCGATGTATCGTTCGGGTTGTGACGGCCCAAGGCCAGCAAATCCGGGAGTGTGATACCGAGCAGCGTCCGTGCATAACCAGCCAGGTATTGCTCCATGAGCGCCGGAGAAAATCGATCGAAACCGGCAGCCACTGCGGTATGCGTGGTGAAAAGGTTGCCCGCACGGGTGACGTCCAGCGCGGCCTCGAAGGATAAGCCGGTTTCTTCCATGAAGCTGCGCGCGCGTTCCAGCACGGCGAACGCCGCATGTCCCTCATTCAAGTGGCAGACTTCCGGCTTGATGCCGAGCGCCGCGAGCAAGCGCCATCCGCCTATCCCGAGCAGCATTTCCTGTTTGAGGCGCAGCTCCGGGCCTCCTCCGTAAAGCTCGCTGGTAATGCCCCGATGCGCGGGATAATTCGCGGCGTCATTGCTGTCCAGCAAGTACAGCTTGACGCGACCGACCTGAACCTGCCAGGCGCGCAGCCACACCGAGTAACCGGGCAACGCGATCTCCAACCGCAGCCACTCCCCATCCGGTTTGCGCAACGGCGTGATCGGCAACTGCCCTGGATCGTTAAATGGAAAGAGTGCCTGCTGCGCGCCATCCTTGTCGATCACCTGGCGAAAATAGCCTTGCTGGTAGAGCAGCCCGACACCGATCACCGGCACGCCCAGATCGCTGGCGGCCTTGAGCTGATCACCGGCTACATTGCCCAGACCACCCGAGTAAATGGGCAAGGCTTCACTCAACATGTATTCCATACTGAAATATGCGACACAGCTCAACGGAGATTGCGGGTAGGTTTGCTGAAACCATGCGGGCGCATCCATCCCATCCCGCCTGGCTTGTACCAGACCATCAACTTTATTGCGGAAAGCCTGGTTAGCCAAGACTTGCTTGAGTTTTTCCCGTGAGACAGTCTGCACGACGACCCACGGGTTATGCGTGATATCCCACAGCACGGGATCCAGCTGCCGCCACACCTGGTCGGTGGCGTGATTCCACGACGAACGCATGTCCAAAGCAAGTTCGGCCAGTAAATCGAAACCCTCTATGTCGGAGCAAAAAAGTTGATCCTTGGAGTAAATGGGTCTTGTTTGTTCGCTCATAATCTCGCCTCCATCTGATTCTTCAGTAATACGTGACCGGCGCTGGCTTGCATCGCCTTTCGCACCCGTTCGGCATCCCCTGGATAATAGTCACGGATCGGTTTCATATCCCTATCCGGTTCATACACCAGCGGGTTCACGGCAGGAATATTCATCCGACAATATCGGCATACGACACGCCGTCCAGGTACCTGGCCAGCGCCAGTTTGTTCGGCCCGTAGAATACAAGCGCCTTCATCGCGGTGATATTTTTTTGGTCAGCGGCAGAATCGGTCATTAGCCTTCCTTTTGTTTAACCTAAAATCTCTTAATTCAAGCCACAGGGTTCAGAGCGTGTGTTGTTAGTGCTTTAGCCCCTTACAACCACAGTCTACCCCTTGCGGGTGCAGAGAACACAGAGAAAGAAACGGTATTTCCCTGTTTTTCTGGTTCACCCAAAAGGCGAAACCCAATTTCTTGATTTCCATTTATTTCCCCTCAGTGTTCTCTGTGGCTAACCAGGTTTTTAAGATTTAAGCGAACTGATTTAGACGAGTTGATTTATTTGGGCCATCGACCGGCCCGCGCTGCGCAGCGCCTCGGGACAATCCAGCCGTCCGGTGTGAATCTCGATGAACACCAGACCATCTGCCGTGGCGGCTTTATCCAGCGCATCTTCAAGTTCACCTTCAGTGTGCACATCAAACCCCGGCCCGCCGCCGAACACTTCCACCAGTTTGTGATAGCGCCACGGCTGGATGTCGTTGTAGGGACGATCAACGATCACCCGCTCGATGGTGTAGCCGTCATTGTTGAGCAGGAAAATGATGGGCTTGTGGCCGTAGCGGATCATGGTCGAGAGGTCCTGGCAGGTCACCTGAAAAGCGCCATCCCCCACAAACAAAACGACACGCCGGTTCGGCGCAGCCGTGGCAGCGCCCAGCGTGGCGCCGACCGTATAGCCGATTGATCCGTAAAATGTCTGCCCGATGAAAGTTGTGCCCTGCGGCATCAGCAGCTCCGCGGCACTGAACAGCGACACGCCGGTTTCGGCGATCACGACCGAATCCTTTTCGACAAAATGGCTCATGCGGTCGAAGAAACGCTTGATGGTCAGCGCTTGTTGCGGATCGGGCCGGTACGGCTCGGTATGCCGGTGCACGCAGCCATCGATGGCGCGTCGAATCTCCAGCGTTGCAGCATCGCGCCGGACCAGCTTTGCCGTCAGCCCGCGTATGAAATCACGCAGATAAACGTTTTCGAAAATATGGCGTTTGATCCTGACGGTGCGGATGTTGGCACTGATCGCTTTGGAGTCGTCGAGCCGGGTAGTGAAGCCGCCTGTATTGAAGTCGGTCATCAATTCCCCGAGTTGCAGGACACAGTCTGCAGACTCGACCCGCTCGCGAACATAGTCCCGACTCCGATCACCCTCGAACAGGCCGATGAATTGCGGATGATGCTCGGAAAGAACAGTCTTGCCGAGCATCATCGTCACATAGGGGAAACCGGTCTTGTCGAGCAAGCCGGCGAATTCATTTTGCAGCTTGAAGCGTATCAGCTCCACGCCGCCTATCACCACCGGCCGCTGCGCGTTGCCCAGCATGGCCAGCGTTTCATTGATCGCCTCATCGAGCGCATCCGGGTCGCTGGGTGCATGTACCGGAAAGGGAAAAGCGTCAGGCCGCTTGCATTTCATCGTCACCACGTCGGAAGGGATGCTGATGTAAACCGGTTGCTGATTATAAAGACATGCCGACAACACCCGGTCGATCTCGTCCGGTGCAGTTTCACCCGAAGAGAGCTGCGTGGAGGCGACGGTGATTTTCTCGTACATCCTCAGGGGAATCTGGTAATCGCCCAGGGTGTGGTGCAACAGTGGGCGAGTGCGAAAATTGATCGTCGCAGGCGAGCCTGTGATCGCCACCACCGGCACCCGTTCTGCGTATGCTCCGGCCACGCCGTTGATGGCGCTCAGCTCGCCTACGCCGAAGGTGGTGGCAAAAGCGCCGACACCCCTGATGCGCGCGTAACCGTCAGCGGCATAGGCTGCGTTGAGTTCGTTGCAGGTGCCGACATAGTTCACCTCGCTGTTCAGCACCTGATTGAAAAAGCCGAGGACAAAATCTCCCGGTACGCCGAACAGATGATCCAACCCGATTTGCTTAAGCCGGATCAGCAGGTATTCGGCAACGGTGATTTCAGGGCTGTTCAATTCAACGACTCCATCGCAGGCAGATATTCGCCGCGCTGCGCTGCGCCATTCAACCTGGCCCGTTTCAGCAACGCCTGTTGTGCTGCGGAAATGTTCTCCGCCTTGCCCTGCCAGACTTGCAGCACCGGCTGTTGCAGGGCGCGACCGAAGGAAAAGGAGAGCAACCAAGGGGCACCGGAGGAATCGGCATTCATGGCATTGAGATTGGCCGTTGCTTGTTCAGGACTCAAACCGCCGGAAAGGAAGTTGATACTCGGCACTGCGGCCGGCACGGTGCGCCGGAACACCTGCAGGGTTGCTGCTGCGATCTCTGCCGCGTTTGCTCGGGCTGGATGTTCCTTGCCCGGCAGCACCATGCTGGGTTTAAGTATCATGTGTTCCAGCACGACATGGTGCAGGTGCAGCGCATGAAAAATTCCCTTGTGCACCGCTTCGGTGACCTCGGCGCAACGATCCATACTGTGACCACCGTCCATCAGCACTTCCGGCTCGACGATGGGCACGATGCCCTGTTCCTGGCATACCGCCGCATAACGCGCCAGCATTTCGGCGTTGGCCGCGATACCCAGCGCCGTGGGAAAGTGTTCGCCAATCTGGTAAATCTCGCGCCACTTGGCAAAACGCGCGCCCTGTCTTTTATATTGAATCAATCGTTCCGACAAGCCGTCCAGGCCATAGGTAATGAGATCGAAGGGTGACAGCGCCAATGGCCCTTTCCCTTTATCCACCTTGACGCCGGGGATTATGCCGCGCTGCGCCAGCACTTCGGGTAGCGGCGTGCCATCGCCATCGGCCTGGGCAAGCGTGTCCTCGAATTCGATCACGCCGCTTATGTAGTGCTCAATGCCGGGGGCGGTAAACAGCAGCGTGCGGTAAGCGCGACAGTTTTCAGCTGTAGCTTCCACACCGATAGCGGCAAAGCGCTTGGCAATGGTGGGTTGGCTCTCGTCTGCGGCGAGTATCCCCTTGCCGCGCTGCACCATCTGCCCGATGGTGGCTTGAAGTTCGTCTGCAATGGTCATGGTTCATCTCCAGTTTGGTGTATGGGCGATTTTCATTCGGCTTGCAGTGTGTTGGTCCGTGTGCACAGTGCTGCGATTTCATCCGGCAATTTCAGCACCAGTGCAACTCAACTTAAGACTTTCGATGCTACGACATGAATACTTTGTTGTATGTTTGCTGGCGCACAGAGCGCATATTTTGCGGAGCAGCTAATGCACGGCAATCGGTGTTTGCAACATGAAGGCAAGGCAGCATTGGGAAATCATGATGCGCGCCCAACAGCCTCAGTTGGGATTTCCCTCGTCACGCCACTTTTCCTTGGCTTCGCTTACTGTCTGCTGATGAAGCACTGGCGGCGTGCGGTCTTTGTCGGGCGGCGCGCCCAAAGCATCGCTGACCATTGCTTGTGCTTCCTCCAAAATGCGGCGCAGATGATCCGCTCCACGAAAGCTCTCGGCATAGATCTTGTAGATGTCTTCGGTGCCGGATGGACGAGCCGCGAACCACCCGCTTTGGGCTATCACTTTCAAACCGCCGATGGGCGCATCGTTGCCCGGCGCGCGGGTGAGGATGCTGTGGATTTTTTCGCCCGCCAATTTTGCAGACTTTACCTGCTGTGGTGAGAGCTTCGCCAACAGTTGTTTTTGCTCCGGAGTCGCCAGCGCCTCGACACGATCGTAAACAGGTTCGCCGAACTCGCGCGCAAGATCGCGGTAGATTTCGCCGGGATCGCGGCCCATGCGCGCGGTGATCTCTGCCGACAGCAAAGCCGGAACGATGCCGTCCTTGTCCGTGGTCCAGATGCTGCCATCCAGACGGACAAAGGAAGCACCCGCACTCTCTTCGCCGCCAAAGGCCAGCGAGCCGTCGAGCAGTCCGTCCACAAACCACTTGAAGCCGACCGGTACCTCATAGAGCTTGCGGCCGAGCTTCGCCGTGACGCGATCGATCATCTGGCTGCTGACGACCGTCTTGCCTACCGCTGCATCCTTGCGCCAATACGGCCGATGCCGGAAGAGATATGAAATGGCGACCGCAAGGTAGTGGTTGGGTGGCAGCAAGCCCGCATTTTTGGTGACGATCCCGTGGCGGTCATGGTCTGTGTCGCAGGCGAAGGCGATGTCGTAGCGATCCTTGAGGCCGATCAGGCTCTGCATCGCGTAGGTCGAGGACGGATCCATGCGTATCCGGCCGTCCCAATCGACCGTCATGAAGCGGAAGGTCGGATCGACGGCTTCGTTCACCACCGTAAGATTCAAACCATAGCGCTCGGCGATCGGTCCCCAATAGTGAACGCCGGCGCCGCCCAGCGGATCCACGCCCATGCGAATGTTCGCGCCGCGAATCGCATCCATGTCGAGCACGCTGCCGAGATCGCTGACATAAGCGTTGAGAAAGTCGTGCCGGTGCGTAGTAGCCGCTCGCAGTGCCTTCTCGAACGAGATTCTTTGCACACCATCAAGATCGTTCTTCAAAAGAATATTGGCTCTGGCTTCGATCCAACCTGTGACATCCTTGTCCGCCGGCCCGCCGTTGGGCGGGTTGTACTTGAAGCCGCCGTTGTCGGGCGGATTGTGCGATGGCGTGATGACGATACCGTCGGCCAATCCTGCGGCGCGTCCGCGGTTGTATGCAAGTATCGCGTGGGAGATCACCGGCGTGGGCGTGTACTCATCCTTATCCGCGATCATCACGTCCACGCCGTTGGCCGCCAGCACTTCGAGCGCGCTGGCACACGCAGGTTCCGAAAGCGCGTGTGTGTCGATGCCGAGAAACAGCGGACCGCTTATGTTTTTCATTTTGCGGTAATCGCAAATGGCCTGGCTGATGACAAGCACATGATATTCGTTGAAGCTGGTTTCGAACGCGCAGCCGCGATGGCCCGAGGTGCCGAACGCGACTCTCTGCGCGGGTATCGCAGCATCCGGCATATTGCCGTAGTAGGCCGTGATGAGTCTCGGTACATTGACCAGCATGGCTGGTGTGGCCGGTTTGCCTGCCAGCGGGCTTACCAGATGCTCTGTCGTACTCATGCCGTGACTCCTCTTTTTTCAAAACGGTTGATAAAGTTCTCGACTAACCTGGCGCGCGGGTTGTGGTAGTCGATGTAATAGGCAATCCAGTGGGTCGTGCATTTCGGCAAAATCTGCAGTAGCAAATTTAATCATCATGAACATTGTCCCTTGCAGACAACGTGTTGTATGTGCGCTGGGGTACGCAATGCGGAAGTGTGTGCTCGAACCGGTCCGTTCAAACGGTTATCGGAGCAATCATGGCCTTCCGCCATACTCTTCATTCAGGCTCATGCCGATGACGGACATGTGGTTCCGTGCGCAGATTCCGGCCAGGATGAACCGGCGGCAAACGTGCGTTCTGGCCGGTTCCGTGTTTTCAAATTCTTCAAACTCCGGCGTCTGGTTCGACTCACCCCTCTGCAGGAAACCATTGGCAGTCCGATGTTTTTTGAATGTCTTTGTTAACCAGGAAAGCATACTTTCGATTCGAAGGCGACATACGACCATCTGGTTTCGCTGGCCGAAACTTGTCCACCGGCGCGGATCCATGCCACGCGGCGTGTTGCGCAGCGCAGGTGGTGGGCTTCAGCCCTGTGCGCGATGTGGCTGATCATTCCGTGCGAATGACGCGGTAGCGTGCCTTGGCGAACTGCGCAAGGCCGAATGCA
>DATKVR010000137.1:0-3223 GCA_035529955.1 Gallionella sp. | reverse complement strand
GTCGCCGCCACCGGCACCGACAACGTGGACAGCGGGTACTGCCGGGAACGCGGCATCGCGGTGTCCAATATCCGCAATTACTCGGTGCATACCGTGCCCGAACATGTGTTCATGCTGATGCTGGCGCTGCGCCGCAACCTGCTGGCATTCCACAGCGACGTGCTCGGCGGGGCATGGCAAAAATCCACCCAGTTCTGCCTGTTCACCCACCCGGTGCGCGATCTGCACGATGCGACGCTGGGCATCGTCGGCCATGGTGCGATCGGCAGGGCGGTGCAGCAGATCGCGCTGGCATTCGGCATGAAAGTGCTGCTTGCCGAGCACAAGGGTGTCGCCGCGGTCCGTCCCGGCTACACTGCGTTCGACACGGTGCTGCGGGCCAGCGATGTGATCACCCTGCACCTGCCGCTGAATGCGCAGACCCGTCACCTGATCGGCGCGGCGGAACTCGAACGGATGCAGCCCGGCGCATTGCTGATCAATACCGCGCGCGGCGGCCTGGTCGATGAAGCCGCGCTGCTGAACGCCTTGCAATCCGGGCACATCGGCGCCGGATTCGATGTGCTGGAAAAGGAGCCGCCAGCGGCGGGGCATCCGCTGCTGGAGCTGAACCTGCCCAACTTCATCCTGACCCCGCACATCGCCTGGTCGGGCAAGGCGGCGATGCAAACACTGGCCGACCAGTTGATAGACAATATCGAAGCCTGGGCGGCGGGAACGCCGCAGAATCGCGTCGCATGATGCGCTTACAGGCAGGATGAAACAACGTGTACGGTAGATTTATGTCGCTATCAAAAACGAGGAGACGACCATGACCCATCCTGCAGGTATCAACATCAATATAGACATCTCTCCCGAGCAGGCCCGCATCCTGACCCCGGAAGCGCTGGCTTTCATCGCCGGACTGGCGCGCAGGTTCGGCGCGGAGCGCCTGTCTCTGCTGGAGCGCAGGGTCAAACGCCAGGCCGAACTGGAGGCCGGCAGGCTGTTTGATTTTCCGGCCGAGACCGCCGCGGTGCGCAACGGCGACTGGACCATCGCGCCGGTACCCGCCGAACTGTCGGACCGGCGCGTGGAAATCACCGGCCCGGCGGAACGCAAGATGCTGATCAACGGACTCAATGCCGGCGCGAGCGTGTATATGGCCGACCTGGAAGATTCCATGACGCCCACCTGGCACAATGTGATCGAGGGCCAGATCAACCTGCGCGATGCGGTGTCCCGCACCATCAGCCATGTCAACCCGGACGGCAAGACCTACCGCTTGCATGAAAAAACCTCGGTGCTGTTTGTGCGCCCGCGCGGCTGGCACATGGTGGAAAAGCACATCACGGTGGACGGCAAAGCGGTGTCCGGCAGCCTGTTCGATTTCGGCCTGTATTTTTTTCACAATGCAAAAGCCCTGCTGGAACGCGGCAGTGCGCCGTATTTTTACCTGCCCAAGATGGAGAGCCATCTCGAGGCCAGGCTGTGGAACGACGTGTTCGTCCATGCGCAGGAAGCCATGAAGATACCGCGCGGCACGATCAAGGCGACGGTGCTGATCGAGACCCTGCCGGCCGCATTCGAGATGGATGAAATCCTCTACGAATTGCGCGAGCATTCCGCTGGGCTGAACAGCGGGCGCTGGGACTACATCTTCAGCTGCATCAAGAAATTCGGCCATATCCCCGGCTTCATCCTGGCCGACCGCGGCCTGGTCGGGATGACCTCCCCGTTCATGCGCGCCTATTCGCTGCTGCTGATCAGGACCTGCCACCGCCGCAACGCGCACGCGATGGGCGGCATGGCGGCGCAGATCCCGATCAAGTCCGATCCCGCGGCCAATGAAGCGGCGATGGCCAAGGTGCGCGAAGACAAGGAACGCGAGGCGAATGACGGACACGACGGCACCTGGGTCGCCCATCCCGGTTTGGTGCCGCTCGCGATGGACGTGTTCGACCGGCTGATGCCGGCCGCGAACCAGCTGGACAGGAAGCGCGAAGACGTGCGCACCACGGCTGCCGACCTGATGCGGTTCGAACCGCGCGGTCCGATCACCGAGGCGGGACTGCACTTCAACATCGAGGTGGCGATCGCCTATCTCGGCGCCTGGCTGTCCGGCACCGGCTGCGTGCCGATCCACCACCTGATGGAGGACGCGGCGACCGCCGAGATTTCCCGTTCCCAGGTGTGGCAGTGGGTGCACAGTCCGCTGGGCGTGCTTGACGACGGGCGCAAGGTGACCCTGGACATGGTGCGCGCGATGATTCCGCCGGCGCTGGCGATCATAGCCAAGGGCGTGAGCGAGCACCGTTTCATCGCCGGGGACTACGAACAGGGCGCGGCCGTGTTCGAACAGCTGATCGCGCAGGAACCCATCGTCGAATTCCTGACCAACCATTGTTATGAAGTGATGGAATGATGCAGACGAATAACCGGGTCTCGCCCCTCATCACCCATACCCCTGTCATGAGTCTGCGCGATCATGAATAGCGCCACCCCGATCGGCAGCTACGACTACATCATCATCGGCGGCGGCACGGCGGGCTGTGTGCTGGCGAACCGCCTGTCCGCCGACCCTGACATCTCGGTGCTGATGCTCGAAGCGGGCGGCAAGGACAACTACCTGTGGATCCATATTCCGGTCGGGTATCTGTATTGCATCGGCAACCCGCGCACCGACTGGTGCTTCAAGACCGAACCGGAGCCCGGGTTGAACGGGCGCGCCATCGGCTACCCGCGCGGCCGGGTGCTCGGCGGCAGCTCTTCGATCAACGGCATGATCTACATGCGCGGCCAGGCGCGGGATTTTGCGCACTGGCAGGCGCTGGGCAATCCCGGTTGGGGATGGGACGATGTGCTGCCCTATTACAAACGCTCCGAAGACTACGCGCGCGGTGCGGACGAGATGCACAACAGCGGCGGCGAATGGCGGGTGGAGCAGCAGCGCCTGTCGTGGGAGATACTCGACGCGTTTCGCGATGCGGCAGCCGAGGTCGGCATACCCAAGGTGATCGATTTCAATCGCGGCAGCAACGAGGGATGCGGCTATTTCGAGGTCAACCAGAAACGCGGCGTGCGCTGGAATGCCGCCAAGGGATTTCTGCGCCCCGCGCTGCAGCGCCCCAACCTGAAAGTCATCACCAACGCGGCGGTGCGGCGCCTGCGCTTTGCCGGCAAGCGGGTCATCGGCGTCGAATTCTGGCAGGGCGACCAGGCTTTCCAGGCCGATGCCAGACTT
>DATKVR010000136.1:0-2123 GCA_035529955.1 Gallionella sp. | reverse complement strand
CAAACCCGCAAGCTTGCCGCACAGCAAGCCGCGGCAGAGAAAAAGGCGGAAGCCGAAACCAGAAAACAGGCCGCGCTCGAGCAGGCCTTGATCAAGAAAGCGGAAGCCGAGGCGAACAGGATAGCCGCACAACAGGCCGCAGCGGCAAAAAAGCTGGCCGCGGAACAGGCCAAATTGGCCGCACAGGAACTGGCCGTAGCCAGGCAAGCCGAAGTCGAAGCACGCAGGGCGGCGGCCGCACAGGCAAAGCTGATCGCACAGCAAGAGGCTGCGGCACGCAAGACCGAGGCCGCACAAAAAAAGGCCGAGGCCGCCGCCAGAAAAGCCGCTTTGGCCCCACCTGAACCAGTCTGGCCTTTCCCAAGCGAGAAAAGCAAAGCGGCCAGTGAGATTTAATCGGTTAAATCCCTGCGCGGTTTAATCGGTTAAATCCCTGCGCGGTTTAATCGGTTGAATCCCGGTGCGGTTTAATCGGTTGAATCAAAGGAAGGTGAGATGCCGCCCAGCAGGTTGGCGGGCACCGCTTCGTGGATGCGCTTCGGCGTGGCGAGGTTGAGGTTGTCCATGATCTTGACGAACTCCGCCTCGCTCCTGCCCGCGATGCGCGTGTTGAGCACCTTCTCCTCGCCGATGCTGCTGACACGCCGACCCTTGTAATCGTGGGCCGGATAAACCAGCGTTTCATCCGGCAGCGTGAACAGTTTTCCGGTGATGCTGTGGTACATCTCCGTCGCGCTCCCCTGCTGGAAATCGGTGCGGCCGCAGGCATTGATCATCAGCGTGTCGCCGCTGAACAGCCGGTCGCGCCACAGGTAGCACAGGCTGCCCGGCGTGTGGCCGGGCGTGGCGATCACGCGCAGGGTCTCGTTGCCGAACGTCAGCGTGTCGCCGTCGCTCAGCAGTCTGTCGTAACCCGGCGCGCCGCAGTTCTGCGCGATCACCGTGGTGGCGCCGGTGCGGTGCTTCAACGCCTGCGAGCCGGTGATGTGATCGGCATGCACGTGGGTGTCCAGCACCAGGCGCAGCGTCAGCTTCAGGGACTTGAGCAGCGACAGGTAATCCCCGACGTGTTCCAGCACCGGGTCGATGATGACCGCGCTGCCCTCCTCGCCGGCGAGCAGATAAGTCAGCGTGGATGATTCCGGGTCGAATAGCTGGCGGAAGATCATGTGGTTTCCTTCATGGTCGGGAAGTGAGATGCCTGTATAGGCAAACAGCAGCCCTGCAAGTTCCGGCGTTCCCGGACATGAATCGCCGACATGACCCGCCACTTTGGCCGTGCACCCCGAAACACCCTGTCGGCGGTACCGATGAACCGGCCGGGCGCACAAGCGGGACGCTTCCGGCGCCGCGACCGGTATTTCATCAAGGATGAATCATTCAACCCCGAATGCGTGCGACTGCGTATTTTTCACGGTATAGCCGCATGGCTGTCGAAACCTGCAACATCAGAAGCAGCAGAAGCACGGTAATCGCAAAATTTATAATCATGATATTGAACTCCCTTGATGAAACAGTAGTGCTACGCTTTGCGCCATTGATCGGGTTTACCGCCGGTCGTATTGCGCACGCGCTCAACCACCGGCGAAGCACCCGGATTCAATTTCTTGGCCCGTTCGATTGCCTCTGCCTGTGTGGGCAATACCGCGCTGGCCCGTTCCGAATTGCCTTTCCTGACTGCAAAATCACCTTCGGGGCGCTTTTCAACAAACAACTTTTTGTCGAGTTTGGGGGCTGCTGCCGGTTTTGTATTTTTGGTATTTGACATGGTGTATGTTCCTTTCGTGAGTGCCGGTGAATAAGAATTAACCTGCATGACGCAATATCGATACAACGTCATGGACATCACCCTATTCCTTCGAGCGCGATCAAACTGTGCGCCAACCAACATAGTGCGGCAAAAATTCCCGGTATCATGTCTTTACAAATTTTTTGTACCGATGATCCAGCCATACTTGAAATCCAGTCAGGGCTTCGCATTATTGCTTGTATCGGGTGGTGGAAAAATCACGACGGAACCGGATCAGCACAATGTCAAAATCGCAAAAAATAATTCTTTATTCCATCAGCGGGTTCGTTGGTCTGCTCATCATCATCGCGGTGGCCCTGCTCTTTTTTGTGGA
>DATKVR010000135.1:0-42727 GCA_035529955.1 Gallionella sp. | reverse complement strand
GGCCGAAATGGAGACGGTCTGGAAATCGGTGCGATTTCAACCGGTCGACGCAACACATTGGTTAAATCGTTCTGCCGGCGTTTCGAAGTACGGCTTTCTGGATGTCCGCTTTTAAGTTCTTCGAATTGTCACTTCCGTTCTGCAGCCAACATTCGGCTATTGCAAAAAACAATGCGATCCTAGGTACTCGGATAATAACGACATTAATACCGCCCTGATTTGTAATACATTTTAAGCAATATCCGTTTTATTATCCTACTCGCCAGATAATAAACTTTGCTGTTCGGCAGGTTGAGCTGGCTTGGTATAAGCCATATTCCGCTTGGCGCGGTTGGGTAATGGTTCCAGTACACCTTGGTCTACCCAAGCCCTGAGCATTCTTGAGGCTGTCAACGTATCAACCTCGGCTATATGGCAAAGGTCGGAATTGGCGATAGCGCCATGCGCATCTATCCAATGACTTACCTCGTCCCACACCGTTGGGCGTTCATGATTCAAGAGCGTCACTGTCACACTCTCCACTGCCGCTTCGATATTCTGCCGATATTGCGGTGGATAAAGTTTCGCATGCGCCATCTCTGCAAACATCATCTTCACCCCTTCACCTGCATCAATATTCGGTGGGACCGGAAACTCGCGCAGGTTTTGCGCAATTAGCGGGTTGCGCGCTTTTGAGCCTGCCCTGCCGACGTTGGCAGGCGTAATATTTCCTGGAAACACGCCGGGGCTTTCCACCTCGATACGATCATCGTACAAGCGAATAAAAATATCCCGGTTGAGCCGATAGTCGCGATGTATCACTGCATTAACTATCGCTTCCTTCACCACCCGTTCAGGATATAAATGTCGAGTCTTGAAGCCGCTGCCGGAAAGCGTCAATCCTTGCGCAAGCTCATCCAAAACAGCTTTTACAGCCGTATCAATCTGCTCAATCAAAGGGCCGCGTATCGTTTTGGGCGTCTTGCGCAAGTTTGGTATAGCGCCAGGCACAGCCTGTTTGCCGTCGTAAATCATCAGGCGAATATCGGCGCGCGAACCATGTGCGGCCAGCAAACTTCCCGGTTCATCAGCAAACAGCAGCACCGCTGCTCGGGTAGGTTGAACATCATCACCCACCCGAGAAGCCAATCCAATGCGTTGCATCTGTTCTGCAAAGCTACCACTTCTTAATCCACGTGCCGCCACAAAGCTGCGCCATGTATTCGTGTCCAGAAATTCCATCGGTACAGCCACCGGCTCACTTTCCGCACTGCGAACACCTCGCCGATAAGAAAGCTCAGTGCTTTCCGCTGCCGTCATCTCGCGATTGCCTGCATCGAGCCGCATCCAAGTACCGTCATCAACAATCGAATGCACCTTGTCGCTTTTCAACACCTGCACCATCACTAAATACCCTGCGCTTCCATCGCGCAAGGAACAAGGCAAGCGAACAAAACGAATAGCCTCTATCGGGGGATGAAACTGTGTGCGCACTTTCCGAGTGAGATCATCCAAAGCTTCCGGATTTTCCTGAATACCGAAAAACCGAGCGCTGCCTTTCTCTTGCTTTTCATCCGCCACACCCAACACCAGAATGCCACCTTCAGTGTTGGCGAAAGCGCACAGTGTTTCCAGCGCTTTGCCTACCATCTTGCCGGACACACGCTTGAAGTCAAGCGTGCGACTTTCGCGGGAGGTAAGCAGTGCTTTAATGCGTGGTGCTGCCTGCTCTTCGGTGAGGTCTATCATGGTCATGGCTGTTATTGTACTGTCGGCTTGGATGCACGCAGCCAATCTTGCACCGGCAACAAATCATCCCAATCAACTGTTTCACCAAGGCTGCCGTCATCATTCACCACTCGCAAGCGGCTTTGGTCTTTGGTAAGGAACAGTACTTTCCCATAACACTTCGGGATGCGCCGTGCTTTACGCGCGGCATCCTTGGTGTTTTCCTTGGTTTCGATCAGCCGTATCATGGGCTCATCACTCGGCAGATGTGAAAGGCAAACCACAAAGTCCGGGTGAAAATAATTTTGGTGTTCGCCACGCACCAGCCGCACTGCATAAGGCTTGCGATCCGGGTTGCGATGCCACCACTCCACAAAGTCGGCGCGATCCAGCGCCTTGGCAAACTCGCGTTCCTCGCCGTTCAGCTTGAGCAAGTTGTCGTATTTACCAATACTTAATGGCCCGCCTGCCAACAGCAACTTACGATCAGCCAGCCACTCGCGTTCATCCACCATCAGCAAGGTTTCGATTCTCGCCAGATCATCTTCCGATGGCGGCATCACTCCGTAGATATTTTTGCGCGATGCCGCCAAGCTCAGCGCCGACGGGAACACCATCAAATCCGGCAACGGCGCGGCATCTTCCAGCGTAGTGAATTCGGCGACGATGCTTTGCATTAACTCCGCGATGTTCTGCGCTTCACGGCGTATCACCCAATGCGCGGCATCGCGCGCATGACGCTTCAGTTCAGACTCTGGCGGTCGCGCTTCTTCATCAAGCTGCTCAAACTCCTCTTCGATCAATCCAAGCAAACGGTTCGACAGCACATCGACGATGATGCGCACATCCTCATCTTCCACTTGCGGCAAGTTGCGGAGGATACCGATTGCTTCACGAGCCAGCGCGCTGCGATCGGTAATCATCAGCACCTCTTCCTCGTGGCGTGCCCCCTGAGTCAACTCGGTATGCACCTCTTTTTCCTTGAGCCGGTTCAACGCCGCACGCACCGCATTCCGTTTCAGTTCATCCGGTATCGGCAAGCGAGTTGCCACCGCTACCGACACTTTGCTCATATCCTGCATCTGCGGACGCTGCTCGCGCTTGAGCGCGCGCGGCAAATTGCGGACATTGGAGTGGCGAGGGTATGCGCGTATACCTTTCCCTTTTAGCAATTCCAGCAAATCCGCTTCAGAATGTGGTATCTCCGGTTTGCTCGGACTCGCGGCAGCCGCAGCGGTACCAAGCGCCGCATCGAGATCGAACAGCACTTCGTCCAGCTTATAGCCATCATCGGCTTCGGCGGGCATGTTTCCGAAGAGCAACTGTTGTGGCCCCACTGATGTCGGGGCCACAGGAGCTTGCGCCGGAATATCGGTTGCCATCTCCTCCGGCAAAGGAAAGTCATACATCAAGGGACTTTGTGGCGTTTCGCGATTGGTCAGCACCACCGCGCCGGATTCTGTCCTGCGCACCAGCAGCTTTTCCGTCTGGCCTTCCAACTGGCTTTTCACCGCACTGCTGGCTTGTACTGCCGCTTCATAGCCGCGTTGTGCTTCCGCATTCGCCAGATAAACGTAGGCCGTATCCAGGTCTGGCGGAATCGGTGTGGGCTTCGGGTACGCCTCGCGTATCGGGCGTGACACGCGCATCACACGCCCGATGAACTGCATCGCGAAATCCGCATCGTTCACCGACTTGGTCGAGGCCAACACAAAGGCTCGCGGCGCATCGAAACCCGTGCCCGCCGATTGCTTGAAGATCAGCACTTCCTTGCTGCTGTCGTTCGCAATTGCCGCCATCAACACCGGATCGGGATCATCCGAAGAATGCTTGCCGATCACTGAGGGATGCACCCCGCACAACTTGATCAAATCCTGCTCGGCCTCCTCCACCGTCTTATCACCGTTCGCCACCTGCACCAGCAGCAGCGGGGTCAGCGGCACACCCGCAAGCTGCAACTGTTTCTTGATACGTTGCGAGCGTTTCCACGCCTGGCGCAACACCGTGCGCTTCAGGTCGGCCACCGTCTGCACGCTCTGGCGCAGGTCATATACCACCGCCTCGATGTAACGCTTGTTCAGCCGCGCATTTACCACCTCATCGCGGCTGGCCGCAAAATTCTCGAAGGCGCTCTTGCCCGCCTGCTGCAAAAACTCCAGCAGCCGCTCGTCTTTGGGTGTAGCGGTGGCCATGATTAAAAAGTTCGCATTCAGCCATTGCGCGAACTTGCCGAACTCGGTGGTCTTGTCCAAGCCGATGTGCGCTTCGTCCACTACCAGCCCGATAGACAATCCCCGCGCTTTTGCCCTTGCCACAAATTCAGCCAACGTGCGCGTATCGTCATCGGCATTCGAGTTATAACCTGTCTTGCGGTCGGTTGCTTTTGCCACACCTTGCGCAGTGGAGAGCAACACCATACCGGGACGCGCTTCCTGATTGCGACCGCGCGACAACATCACCGGTATCAACCCGGCGCAATTCGCCGCCAGCGCATCCTCGGTTTGCTGTACTAGGTTCACGAACGGCACGAACCACAGCCACAGCGTAGGGCGCGAAGCACTCACCGATTCAAGCACGCGCGAAATGATGAAAGTTTTTCCGGAACCGGTCGGCGCGCGCAGCAGGCACGGTGGCGCGGAGTCGCGCAGCAGTGCGCGCGTCATGCCCTCCACAATTGCGCTCTGGAACGCCTCTGGCTCAATGGCTGCCGACTGCGCGGCAATGATGTCGTGGACGCTCATGCCGCACTCCCCATTTGGCCGCGCATCAGCGCATCCATCAGGCTATAGCAATTCGCCTCTATCCCACGAGCGGCAAGTTGTTCGCGCAATGTTTTAGGCCGTGTGGAATACACCGCCAGCCTTGCCGCGCCATGCTGTTGTGGCCACCCTGCGAGAATTTCTATCGAAGCGGCGTTAACCTCGTTACACACCAGCAACTCGCAATCTTCCACGCGCCCGAGGCGCTGAACCGCGCCTTCTGTCGCGGCACAGACCACTCCCAAGCGCTTCAACGCCAGCATTTGAAAAGCATGCGCCGCATCAATATCAAAATGCGCGTCGGCGGCTTCCACCTTGTCCAGTTGCAGATAGGCGAATTCGCCGCCTTGCTCAGGCGTGTAACCCGGCTTGCCGCTGTAGCCCTGAATCACGCGGCGCATGCGTTCCGCGCAGACATCGCGGCACAAGTTCTTGTCCGGCTCCTTGCTGTTGGCTTCTGTGCTGGAACACAGGATGAAACGGCGCTGGCCTGCCTCACCATCCTCGACATTCAGTTCCAGCAATGCCTGGCCGGTAGTGCCGGAACCGGCGAAAAAGTCGAGGACGATGTCGGTGGGGCGGGTGGCTTGAGCGAGCAAGCCTTTGATGAGCGACAGCGGTTTTGGATAGGGGAACGCCTTATCCCCCATAACTTCTTTCAAGACTCGCGAGCCTTCTTCAGTCGCCCCAACAATCGGCATGTTTAACGATTCGTCAGCCGTATCCTCCTCTTGTCGCGGAGTCAGCCATGAGGAAATCGGCTGGCTTTCATTTTTCAAGCCATCCTTGAATTTCTTAAGTCGAGGGCGACCGTAACCAATTTTTCTCCCAACCCATTCATGCAGATTCAAAGTGTCGCGCGTTAGCAACGGTGTGCTGCCACTAAATGGAATGTCTTGCGCATCAATCGCGTTCAGCAATTCATCTTGCGAAGCGAAACAAGCGATTCTCTGGTCTGGCGGAAACCAGACTTGACCTTGTTCAATCAAATCTTCAATGGCGTCACCGCGCAACTTCTGCTCCTGCTTGACCTTGTGCTTGGAGGCGTAAGCCCATACACGGTTGGGATTACAGGGATACCAAACGTCGTTTACTGGATCATGGATTGGGTAATACGTATTGGGACGCTCCTTAAAATCATGCGCCTTAGTTAAATCGCTCAGATAAAACACTCGTCCCGCTTCTTCGTGTTTGTATATGGAATAACTTTTTTCGTCCCCCGAAAATCTAAATCCTTCATTGCCATACACCAGTACATGCTCATGATTGGTGGAGTGAAACGCGCCCTTGGTATCGTTCCCGCCCGTGCGGCTGCGCCAGACAAAACTGCCGACCCGCATCCCCGGAAACACCTCATCCATCAACAACTCAAGCCGCGCGCGGTTTTCGTCGTTGATGGACACCAGTATCACGCCCTCCGGTGAAAGCAGGTCGCGGGCGAGGGTGAGGCGGCGGTATAAAAACTCCAGCCATTGCGAATGCCGCCAGCGGTCGTTTTTGCCGACGTAATGGTCGTTATAAACCCAGTCCTTGTTGCCGGTGTTGTACGGCGGGTCGATGTAGATGACGCGGATTTTTCCGGCATGGGTGGCGCGCAACAGGCGCAGCGAATCGTAGTTATCGCCTTCGATGATGAGGTTGCGGTGCGCCCGACCTTCGCTCATGGTTTCAGGTCGGCAACTCCATTCCTCCACCAAACGCGGCAACACCACATCTGCATTCAGCGCCGCGTCGCGCTCGATGGCATTCGCCTCCCAGTACAGCCCCAGCTTTTGTTTGGTGAGATGCTCCACCAGCAGACGACGCAGTTGCTGCTCGTTCAAGTGCTCGAGTTGGGAAAGCAGGTTAGCGGCGCGTGTTGTGTCTGTCATGTTTGTGCGTTGGTTTTCAAGGAGCAGCTTATTTTTTTGTTGTGGCTGCCAGACAATTATTCAGCGACGAATCCTAACAGATTTTGTGGTTTTACTGAGTCAGCATGTGTGCGTGGTCTACCAAAGTGGCATTGTCGCAAATCACGGGCGCAAGTCCTGCGTGCTCTAGCGTTGCTGATCGCTGCTATGTTTAGTGAACTGACGCCTGATATTCAAAGAAGCAGACACTCATAGCGAGCCGAATCAGATTACCTTCAAGCGGCAGCTATGGCCGAAATGAAGACGGTGTGAAAATCTGCCTTCCACGATGTTGTTTAGTCATTAGCATCATCTCTCTCTCCGGAGCCGATTGCTCACCGCCATATTTCTCCGTAGGTGCCGGAATGGCGATATTATTTGGAAGTAAAACGTCAGCGCACCGAGTTCAGTCGCGCCTTTACCGTTGCGATTGGAATTGATGCCGGGATCATTGGATGTCTAGTTTCTTTATTAAGCCCGTCCGAGTGGCGGGATTTTTATGTCTACTGACTTGGAAAAACTTTACCTGTTCTGCTTACTATATGCTTACAAGGTAATTTTATAATTTTTCAGGCTATTCAGTGAAAACGCTGAAAGCCTTTAATTTACTGGTGCCGGGGGAGGGACTCGAACCCTCACACCATTTCTGGCACCGGATTTTGAGTCCGGCGCGTCTACCAGTTCCACCACCCCGGCTAAGCGGGCCGCATTATCCCCGAAGCAACGTGCCATATCAACCGGATTCGCAACTTGATCGGCTTGGCCGGTTCCGATTCCCGCCATAATGCCAGTTATTCCAGAGGTATTTCCTTCGATAGTCTATGGAGGTGAGCGCCCCCAAAAGGGCGCGAGTCGAAGTCAGGGTGATAATATTCAACAGCCACATGATGTGTATTCCCAGCCGTTATGGGTAGGGTAACGGATACAGGCCGGTTAGCCACAAACTTAAGGTTAGGGACAGGAAAATTGATCGTGAACGCAGCATGTATGCAGCAAGTGGTCGCCATTGCACACCGTGCCGGAGCGGCCATCATGGAGGTCTATCGCAGTGGCGAGACCGGCGAGACCAGCAAGGCAGATGATTCGCCGCTTACCCTGGCCGACCTGGCCGCGCATCGCATCATCGTTGAGGCGCTGACCAGACTCACGCCGGATACCCCTATTCTTTCCGAAGAGGCTGCCGACATTGCCTACCCGGTGCGCTCGCAATGGACGCGCTACTGGCTGGTCGATCCGCTCGATGGCACCAGGGAATTCATCAAGCGCAACGGCGAATTCACCGTCAATATCGCGCTGATCGAAAATGGCGAACCGGTGATGGGCGTGGTGTATGCGCCGGTTCCGGACGTGTGCTATTACGGTGCACCGGGTGCCGGCGCTTTCGTGCGGCGCGGCAATGCTGCAACGCAGCCCATCACAGTCAAACCCCTCGCGGCGGGCGAAACCATCAGGGTCGTCGCCAGCCGTTCGCACAGCGATGCGCGCACCGAAGCACTGCTCAAACAGCTTGGTGATTACCAATGTATCAGCATGGGCAGCTCGCTCAAGCTTTGCCTGGTTGCCGAAGGCACAGCACATTTCTACCCGCGCCTGGGTCCGACCATGGAATGGGATACCGCCGCCGCGCATGCCGTGGTGAACGCGGCGGGTGGCATCGTGTGCAACATGGCCGGGAATGAATTGCACTACAACAAGGTGGATCTGCACAATCCCGAGTTTCTGGTATTGCCCGCCGCGGATCGGGTTTTATCCGCACTTCTGAAGCTTCCCCGGTAAGTGCGGGATTGGCTTTTTCAGGGCTGAACTTGCGCTTGGCTTGCCGTGCTTTTCTCGCGGGCAGATATACACATCGACTACAATCCCTCCTTTGTATAGTTTTTCTCCGTGTTCATGCGTACCGACGAATTTGATTTTGTTTTGCCCGAGCGTTTGATCGCGCAGCATCCGCCCGAGCAGCGCGGCGCCAGCCGCCTTTTGCATGTGCATGACGGTGTGCTGGATGATCGCCGTTTTGCCGATCTGTTGCAGTTGGTCAGGCCGAACGATGTGCTGGTGCTGAATGACACGCGGGTGATCAAGGCGCGTTTGTTTGGCAGCAAGGAAAGCGGCGGCAAGATCGAAGTGCTGGTCGAGCGTGTGCTGAATGAGCATGAGGTTCTGGCGCAAGTGCGCGCCAGCCATTCACCCCAAACCGGGAGTCGAATGCTGTTGGCCGGGACTTTGGCGGTAGAGGTGCTGGGGCGCGACGGCGAATTCTTTCTGCTGCGTTTTGTCGCCAAGGAGGATGTGCTGGACCTGCTCGAACGCCACGGGCAATTGCCGTTGCCACCCTACATCACCCACGCGGCGGGCGGTGAAGACGAGCAGCGTTACCAGACCGTGTTTGCGAGTGTGGCCGGTGCGGTGGCGGCCCCGACGGCGGGTCTGCATTTCGACGAGGCGATGTTGCAGGCCCTGCGCGACAAGGGGGTGCGGATTGCCTATGTGACCCTGCATGTCGGTGCGGGAACCTTCCAGCCGGTACGCGCCGAAAATATTCACGAGCATGCCATGCACAGCGAGCGCTATGAAATTCCACAGGCGACGGTGGATGCAATCGCCGGGACCCGCGCGAAACAGGGCAGGGTCATAGCGGTGGGAACGACCAGTTTGCGGGCGCTGGAGAGTTCCGCGGCATCCGGCGTGTTGCGGGCCGGAAGCGCGGAGACGGATATTTTCATCACGCCGGGTTACCGCTTCAGGACAGTGGACGTGCTGCTCACCAATTTTCACCTGCCACGTTCGACGCTGCTGATGCTGGTGTGTGCCTTTGGCGGGATGGATGAAATGCTGGAAGCTTACCGCCATGCGGTTGAAAAAGAGTATCGCTTCTTCAGTTACGGGGATGCGATGTTGATCGAGAGAAAGCCATGAAATTTACCCTGCATAAAACCGACGGTATTGCCCGCCGCGGCACACTTGACCTTGTCCACGGCAGCGTGGAAACCCCCGCCTTCATGCCGGTCGGCACCTATGGCACGGTGAAGGCGATGTCGCCGCTCGAGTTGCGCGAGATCGGCGCCCAGATCGTGCTGGGCAACACCTTCCATCTGTGGCTGCGCCCGGGGCTGGAGGTGATAGCAGCGCACGGCGGGCTGCATCGATTCATGGGATGGGACGGACCGATCCTGACCGATTCCGGCGGATTTCAGGTATTCAGCCTGGGGGCATTGCGCAAGATCACCGAGGAAGGGGTGACGTTCCAGTCACCCGTCAACGGCGACAAATGTTTCCTGTCGCCGGAAGAATCCATGCGTGTCCAGCGCGTGCTGAATTCCGACGTCGTGATGATTTTCGACGAGTGCACGCCGTACCCGGCTGACGAGCAGACGGCGGGGGAGTCGATGCGCCTGTCGTTGCGCTGGGCAGCCCGTTCAAAAGCGGCGCATGGCGACAATCCCAATGCGCTGTTCGGTATCGTGCAGGGCGGCATGCATGAACAGCTGCGCGACGAATCGCTGCGTGAACTGGAGCGTATCGGTTTCGACGGTTATGCGATCGGCGGGCTGTCGGTGGGCGAGCCCAAGGAGGATATGCTGCGCATATTGCGGCACACCGCGCCGCAATTGCCGCAGGGCAAGCCGCGCTACCTGATGGGTGTCGGCACGCCGGAAGATATCGTGGATGCCGTCTCACAGGGTATCGACATGTTCGATTGCGTGATGCCGACGCGCAATGCGCGCAACGGCATGATGTTCACCCGCCTCGGCGACATCAAGATCAAGAATGCACAGTACCGGATGGACATGCGCCCGCTGGATGAGCAGTGCGGCTGTTACACCTGCCGCAATTTCACCCGCGCCTACCTGCATCACCTGCACCGCATCGGCGAGATACTCGGTGCGCGCTTGAACACCATCCACAATCTGTACTACTACCAGCAACTGATGGGCGAAATCCGCACCGCGATCGAAGCCGGAGCCTTTTCGGATTTCGTGGCGAGTTTTCAACGGATGCGTGACCCGCACCGGAGCAGGTCAGGCGAGCAACCTTGCATTTGATACGTTATGATCGTTACCGGGGGGGCTGTATCGGCGACTCGACGATGCGCAAATCGCGGTGTTCCAGTACCAGCGATAAAAATGCATCCGCCGGGAGCGGATGGCTGAACAGGAATCCCTGACCATGCTGGCAACCGAGTTGCTGCAGGAATGACAATTGGGCGGCGCTTTCGATACCTTTTGCAACGACCATCAAGTCCAGGCTGTTCGCCATCGCGATGATCGTGGTCACGATCGCCGCATTGTCGGCATTGTCGGGCAGGCCGCGAATAAATGTCCGGTCGATCTTGAGCAGTTCGATGGGGTAGCTGCGCAAATAGCCCAGACTCGAATAGCCGGTTCCGAAATCATCGAGGGTGAACCGGATGCCGGCGCGCTTGAGTCCCTCGAAATTGGCAATGACCGATTCGGTCGGATCCTTCAAAAATCCATCGGTAATCTCGAGTTGCAACTGACTCGGGTCGATTTCGGCTTGCTTGATCACCCCGGAAATCATCGTTTCCAGGCCGGGAGTCGCAAAATGGCGGGGTGACAGATTTACCGCCATGCTGAGATGGTCAAGCCCGTGCCCGCTTTCCCGCCATGTCTGCAACTGGGCGCACGCCTCGCTGAGGACCCATTCGCTTAGCGGGGCGATGAGACCGCATTTCTCGCTTTTTGGGATAAATTCAGCGGGTGAAAGCCAGGTTCCATGGGCGTTGGGCCAGCGCAGCAGTGCTTCGGCCCCGACGATCATGCCTGATTTCAGGTCGATGACAGGCTGGTAATGGAGTACGAATTCGTTGTTCTCGAGTGCCCGCCACATTTTATCTTCCAGTTTCACCTGCTGTTGAACCTCATCACTCATGTGTTCAATGAAGATCTGGTACCTGTTGCCTCCAAGACGCTTGGCACTTTGCATTGCCATGTCCGCCTTGCCGATCAGTGATTCCGCATTTTTTTCATGCTCCGGATAAAAGGCGATGCCGATGCTCGCGGTGAGATGAATCTCGCGTCCGCCAGTCTCGATTGGCGCGGCAATGGCATTGAGCATCTTTGTGGCGATCTGGAACAGGTCCGCTTTGGATTTGATGTCCGGCAAACTCACGACGAATTCATCCCCGCCAATGCGGGCGATGGTGTCGCTTTCGCGCACACACCTCCCCAGGCGTAGTGCCACGGTTTGCAGCACCTGATTGCCGATTTCATGACCCATGGAATTATTGATGTTCTGGAAATAGTCGAGATCGACAAAAGCCACCGCCAGCAGGCTGTTGTGGCGCTCCGCTACAGCCAGCGATTGTTTGATCCTGTCCATGAGCAGCAAGCGGTTCGGTAAGTTGGTCAAATCATCATGGGTGGTCACATGGCGGAGATTTTGTTCAATGCGGCGCTGTTGCTCGTATTGATTCCTGATAATGCTGTCTGCATGCCGGACGATAAAGAACAGGATTCCATAGAGTGCGGTCAGCACCGCAATCACGCTCAATGCGATCTGGGTTCCCTCCCTGATGTCGCTTGCTTCCAGATCGGTGATATCGGTATCGATCGCCATCACACCCTGGACAGGTTCATCCGCGCCTGGGCGCAACGGAATGAAACTCGTCAATACGACGCGACCCGCCAACTCCCCGTCCAGACTGTTGAACTTGTCGTAGCGGGCAATGCTGCTTTGCGGCACGCCCTGCAAGGCCGAGATAAACCCGGCGTCGCTGCCGTTGCTGGTCCCGATCTGCGTGGCATCGGTCGAGAACAGTATGCGTCCGTCGAGCTGGTAGATTTGTACGCGGAGTGTTGCGGTATTGCGTACCGCATCGCGAACACTGCGCAGCAACTTGGCAATGACGGGCTGGCGACGCAGGGAATCTGCGTCAAGAACTTTTGCGGTATTGGCGAACCCGCGGAACTGAGGCCAGACATTGCGCGAGAAGGACCGGGCCAGCGCCACATTCCGGCTTTCGCCGTATCTGAGCAGATGGTTCTGTTCCAGCATCTGGTGGAGTGTGCCGAGGACGACTGCCGCCAGCACCATTGAAATCAGGCTCGCGATCGAAAAATAGCGCAGTAGTCGAAACATGTACTTCCCTTGATATGTTACGCCCTCAGTGATCCAGTCGCTCGTGGAAAATGGACATGTTTACTGAAACTGCAAATGTTTCATCAATCGTATCTTGACGCCGGTTTTGCGCAGACCAAAATGATGTGCATTGTTATGCTGGATCTCTGCGCGCTTTACCTTATTGAATAATATGGGAATGATCAATGTGCTGTCAATGCAATGCGGGATCTGCACGACATATCGGCGAACCGTCCCGAAACACGCAATATCCCGCATCGGAGAGTGCCGCATCGCGATATGATCACCCCATGCACAATATAGACAGGAATCAGACGCACCCAATCATCAGCTGGACTGAAGCAGGCACGCAGCGTTCTGCCCTTTGGCGCTCGGAAAGCGGCATGCCGCCGCCGAAGCGCGTGGTCATCGCGGACGATACGATGAAGGCGGTCGAAGCTTATCGTCTGGCCAGTGAAGGGACGGCGCTGTTGTGGCGCGGCGATTTTCAGAACGCGAAGCAGTTGTTGCAGGCGATGTCACGGCGCGCAGATCGCAAGCCGCGCAAGCCTCTGACCGAAGCAATTTCGGGGATAGCAGGCGGTGTTTTTCACCTGCATCGCCAGGCCCAATCGCAACGCGCACGCACGCTGGCAATGATCCTGATCCCGCTGGATAGTGACTATGGAATCCCGTTGCGCCGCGCACCGGATATGAAGCTGGCCTGCAATGAAGCATACGGCGCCGGGAATAAACCCTCCGTTGCAGCGCTGCGCGAATTGCTCGGTTTGATCGGCGCGCACGAGTGGCGCAAGAAGGGCGTCGAGATTCCCGCCCTGGGCGACGGGGAGGCGGGCGCGCGTATCCATCCGCACTACGGCGTGTTCTCGCCGGTGCGTGGCGAGTATGTGGAACTGGTGAATACCGCGCCGCTGCCGCACGCTTTTCCCCGGCCTGAACTGGCTTTCGACATCGGCACCGGTACCGGCGTGCTGGCGGCCGTGCTGGCGCGCCGCGGCGTCAAACGCATCGTCGCCACCGACCAGGACCCGCGCGCGCTGGCCTGCGCCCGCGAAAATATTTCCCGGCTCGGACTGGATGCGCAGGTGGAAATCATGCAGGCCGACCTGTTTCCCGCAGGCAAGGCGCCGCTGATTGTGTGCAACCCGCCGTGGATACCCGCGCGCCCCAGTTCGCCGATCGAACATGCGATCTTCGACCCGGACAGTCGCATGCTGCGCGGCTTCCTCGGCGGGCTGGCAGAACACCTGGAACCGGACGGCGAAGGCTGGCTGGTGCTGTCCGACATCGCCGAACATCTCGGCCTGCGTACGCGCGAGGAACTCCTGGCGTTGTTCGGGGCTTCGGGGCTGCAAGTGGTGGAGCGGCTGGATGTGCGCCCGCATCATCCCAAAGTTGCAGATTTCGCCGACCCGCTGCATGCGGCACGCGCGGCCGAGGTTACGTCGTTGTGGAGATTGGCAACACTTTAGCCGGCTTGGTCATGCGAAGCATTCGCGACACACCCGACCCGCTACCGCAACCAGGCGATATACAGGTGAAATAAAGGGAAAATAGGCGGGCAGCTTGTTGCCCACCTTTTGCGGTATTCTCGACCGGCCGTCAACGGGAAAGGTTGAGTATCGTCTTGCTTTGGATCAGTAATGACTTAAGTTGGTTTTGCTTGAACGGGTTTGGTTTGTTGGGGCGCACCAGTTTTCACAACCTGAACGGGAATAACCGTGTAGCCCTTCGCTGTCATGCAGCCGGCAAAAATATTTCGCTGTAGATTTTTGTCCTTCTTGAGAGCGGCAGACCCATACAAAAATGCCTTGGTTTGCTCGCCATTATTGCTTGCCTGATCCTGCGCCTGGCTCTTGCAATACGATATGTCACGCTGCTGCTGGCTGGCAGTCGTTCCATGAGGCGCATCAACCGCACCATAAAGCGGGAATGTGTTACCACAAGCAACCAGCAAAAGCGGCAAAAGGAATATCATTCTAGTTGGTGTGATCATTTAGCTACTATCTCCTAGTCATAATTTATTTGTGTGTGTTGCTCAATCTGATTCCGGCAAAAAATCGCTTTTGTGTATCCGCTTTTGTTTAAAGCTGTTGCTCTTTTTACCTTGGGAAAATTCAAAAAATCCACCAATAATCGCGCTTCATGATCGTGCAATCCTTATTGCTGCATTTGTTTGGGCAGAGTTAGCCCAACCCTTGCGACATTAGCCCCAACGATTTAATCCGAAAAATGTGGAAGAGTTAATAATCAAATCGGCTTGACTGTATAGCCGTTCCGCAAAAATTGCGTGATCTTTTCATCATGTGTGATCGATTTAAAAATCACCCGTCGCATGAACATCTATTCAAAATATCAGCACAAAGTTTAAACATCACCGATATCACTCTACCACCCCCGGCGAAGAGAGTTGGTAACAAAATGTTTTTGGTTATAACACCCCGCAAAGCCCTGCAGATGTTGGCGCCGGCAGAAAATTAACAGCCCGTCATGAATAGAAGACACGGGAACTATTACTTGACTAAAATAGTCGATAATATTACGCTGATACTGCTGACACCGGCAATCGTGATCGGGACTTCACTTCTGGCATCAGCCATATAGAGGAGATAGCAGCCATGAACAAATCTGTTGAAGAACTCCACAACCAGGAAGATTTAACCAGCTTTATGGATGCGCTCAAGTTTTTCTTTGGGCTGGTTCTTTTAATTGGCTTAGTTGGCTTATTATTCTGGTCGGCTTTTTAATAGACTGGCCCTTGGCCAATTGGAAATGTTCGTTTCGGGGAAGGTTTGCCTTCCCGGGTAGTTCGGTTTGCCTTCGATAACCGTCGGCACAAATATTGATTCCACGGCTTCTGTGACGGGCCGATGCCGGATTGCGCATTACCAACAGCTTGCCTGGTGTAGTTTGCCAACTTGGTCGGCTTGCTAGTCGTTCCATCAGCAGATGGACGCCGACATGTACCAAATCAACAGTCAAATCGCGGGTTATCTGCACGATTGACCCGACAACTCCGACGATTCATCACTTCAACTCGCCAAAGAAATTCCGGATCGCCAGCACCCGCTGCTTCAATTCTCCGTATTTCAATTCAATTCGCAGCTTGTCCGGTCCGGCCATCTTGACGTGCCGCTTGCTCTGAATCAGCGTGATGATCTTCATCGGGTCGATCGGCGGATCCGGCACGAACTGGATCGAAATGGAATCAGCGGATGCATCCACCTTGCTGATGCCGAGCGGTCGTGCCGCAATGCGCAAGCGGTGGCTGTCGAGCAGCGTTTGAGCGGGTTCCGGCAGCAGGCCGAAGCGGTCGATCAATTCCTGGTGCATGTCGTCGAGCTCTCCCTGCGTGTTGCAGTTGGCCAGGCGCTTGTAGAGCACCAGCCGCTGGTGGATGTCGCCGCAATAATCACTGGGCAGCAGCGCCGGGCTATGCAGGATGATCTCGGTGGTGACGCCGAGCGGGTGCGCCATGTCCGGCTCCCGCCCCTGACGCAACGAGGCGATCGCCGCATTCAGCATGTCGGTATACAGCGAGAAACCGATCTCCTGCATCTCGCCGCTCTGCGATTCACCCAGCACTTCGCCCGCGCCGCGTATCTCCAGATCGTGCATCGCGAGGTAGAAGCCGCTGCCGAGCTGTTCCATCGCCTGGATCGCCTCGAGGCGTTTCTTCGCCTGGGCGGTGAGCGCTTCGGTCTCGACCAGCAGGTAGGCGTAGGCCTGATGGTGCGAACGCCCGACCCGTCCGCGCAGCTGGTGCAGCTGGGCCAGGCCGAAACGGTCGGCGCGGTTCATGATGATGGTGTTGACGGTGGGGATGTCGATGCCGGTTTCGATGATGGTGGTGCACAGCAGCACGTTGAAGCGCTGCTGGTAGAAGTCGCGCATCACCGCTTCCAGATCGCGCTCGCCCATCTGTCCGTGCGCCACGCGGATGCGTGCTTCGGGCAACAGCGCGGTGAGTTTCTCCGCCATGTTGGCGATGGTGTCCACCTCGTTGTGCAGGAAATACACCTGCCCGCCGCGCTTCAGTTCGCGCAGCACCGCCTCGCGGATGATGCCGTTCCCGGCCTGCGCGACGAAAGTCTTGATCGACAGGCGGCGTTGCGGTGCGGTGGCGATGATGGAAAAGTCGCGCAGGCCTTCCAGCGACATCGCCAGCGTGCGCGGAATCGGCGTGGCGGTCAGCGTCAGCACGTCCACCTCGGCCCGCAGCGCTTTCAGCCTTTCCTTCTGCTGCACGCCGAAGCGGTGTTCCTCGTCGATGATGACCAGCCCGAGGTTGTGGAACTTCACCCCTTTCTGGATCAGCTTGTGCGTGCCGATGATGATGTCGAGCTTGCCGTCGGCCATCTCCTGCAGCGCCTGGGTCTGTTCCTTGGCGGAACGGAAGCGCGACAGCTCGGCGATCTTGACCGGCAGTTCGGCGAAGCGGTTGGAGAAATTCTGAAAATGCTGTTCGGCGAGCAGCGTGGTCGGCACCAGCACCGCCACCTGTTTGCCGTCCATCGCCGCGACGAAGGCGGCACGCAGCGCGACCTCGGTCTTGCCGAAGCCGACATCGCCGCAGATCAGCCGGTCCATCGGTTTGCCGGATTGCAGGTCGCTGATCACCGCGGTGATGGCGGCGGCCTGGTCCGGTGTTTCCTCGAAACCGAAACCGGCCGCGAATGCCTCGTAATCGTGCGGGCTCAGCTTGAAGGCGTGGCCTGTGCGTGTGGCGCGCTGCGCGTAAAGATTCAGCAGTTCGGCTGCGGTGTCGCGCACCTGCTGCATCGCGCGGCGTTTCGCCTTGTCCCACGCGCCGCTGCCGAGTTTGTGCAATGGCGCCGTTTCCGGCGCGCCTCCGCTGTAGCGGCTGATCACGTGCAGCTGCGCCACCGGCACGTAGAGTTTGTCGCCGCCGGCATATTCCAGCAGCAGGAATTCGTTTTCCCCTTCGCCGAGGTCGAGATTGATCAGCCCCGCGTAGCGCGCGATGCCGTGTTGTTCATGAACCACCGGATCGCCGGTCTTGAGTTCGGACAAGTCACGCAACATGCCTTCCACGTTGGTCTTCTTCGCGGTCCGCGCGGCGCGGCTGCGCGGCTGTGCGGCGTAAAGCTCGGTTTCGGTTACCAGCGCAAGTTTGTCGTCCGCCAGGATAAAACCCTTTTGCAGCGCGGCGGTGCAGAGCAGGAATTTTTCACTGCTGTCGAGGAACTGCGCATAGTTTTCACACAGCCCGGGCGACAGCCCGTATTCGCGCAGATAGTCCGCCATGATCTCGCGTCGTCCCAGGCTGTCGGCCAGCAACAGCACGCGTCCTGTGAAGTTTTCCAGAAACTGCGCGAAAGCCTGGGTCGGTATGTCGGCGCGGCGGTTTACCGCGATATCCGGCAGCGGCGCGGTAGGGCAGGAGGTGAGCGTTGCACCGCTTTCGCTCGCGACGATATCCAGCCGCGCAAAATCCTTCACCCGGGCAAAGAACTGCTCGGCATCGAGAAACAGTTCTCCGGGTTCCAGCAGCGGACGCTGCGGATCGCCCCTGAGCAGGTTGTAACGGGACGCGGTATCTTTGCCGAACGTGGCGATGGCCTCGTTCACATCGTGGTGCAGGCACAGCGTGGCATGCCTGGGCAGGTAATCGAACAGCGTGGCGGTGCGTTCGAAGAACAGCGGCAGGTAATACTCGATACCCGCCGGTGCGTTGCCCTTGCTGACGTTCTTGTAGATATGCGACCGGGAAGGATCGCCCTCGAAGCGTTCGCGAAAACTCTGCCGGAAACGCGACTGGCCGGCATCATCGAGGGGGAATTCGCGCGCCGGCAACAAACGGATCTCCGGCACCGGATACAGCGTGCGCTGGGTGTCCACATCGAAGGTGGCAATGGATTCGATCTCGTCGTCAAACAGGTCGATGCGATACGGCAGCACGCTGCCCATCGCGAACAGGTCGATGATGCCGCCGCGCACGCAGTATTCGCCGGGCGACAGCACCTGTTGCACATGACTGTAACCGGCCAGCGTCATCTGCGCGCGCAGTTTGTCCAGATCGAGCTTTTCGCCGCGCTTGAGGAAGAAGGTAAATGCGGCCAGGTATTCAACCGGCGGCAACGGATACAGCGATGTGGTGAGCGGTACGATCACGATATCGCAGGCTTCGCTGCGGATATGGTGCAGCGTTGCCAGCCGTTCCGAAATCAGGTCCTGATGCGGCGAGAAATGGTCGTAGGGCAGGGTTTCCCAGTCCGGCAGCAAGTGAACACGCAGTTCGGGATTGAAGAACGGGATTTCTTCCACCAATCGTTGGGCATCCAGCGCATTCGTGGCGATCACGACAACGGGCGTGTTAATTTCGGCGTATTGGGCCAATGCCAGCGCGTCGGACGAACCCTGCAGGTTGGTATAACGGGGGCGTGAATGTTTTGAAAAGAAAAGCACGACGGACAACCTGAAACAAAGGTGCGCATTATAAGCCAAGCGCGCAGGCAAACTTTTAATTTACAATCATGCCATGAATGAATTCCACGCTTTGGTTCCCGCTGCCGGATTCGGCGCGCGCATGGAGCACGAACTGCCCAAGCAGTACCTGCCGCTGGCGGGGCAGCCGATGATCGCGCACGCGCTGAATACGCTGTGCGCCAGCCCCGAGATTTCCACCGTGTTCGTGGTGCTGGCCCCGGAAGACAAGCTGTTCCACAGCTACGACTGGTCGCGTTTTGGCGACAAGCTACAGACCCTGTATTGCGGCGGTGAGAAGCGTTCGGACACGGTGCGCAACGGCTTGATCGCTTCCGAGCTGGAGCCGGACGACTGGGTGCTGGTGCATGACGCGGCGCGTCCCTGCCTGACCCATGCGCACCTGGCCGGGCTGATTGCCGAAGTGCGCGACGATGCGGTGGGCGGCATTCTTGCCGTGCCGGTGGCGGATACGCTGAAGCGTGCCGATGACCATGAGCGCATCATGCGCACCGAGGTTCGCGAGCACTTGTGGCAGGCGCAAACACCGCAGATGTTTCGTGCCGGACTGCTGGCGCAGGCCTTGCAACAGCCCGGCAGCTTTACCGACGAGGCATCGGCAGTCGAGGCGCTGGGCCTGCAGCCCAAACTGGTGACGGGTGCATCGTCCAATTTCAAGGTCACCTATCCGCAGGATATGCTGCTGGCGGAATTGCTGCTAACCCAACAGGGAAAATGAACATGCGTATCGGTCAGGGTTTTGATGTCCATCAGCTGGTCGCAGGGCGCAAGCTGATCATTGGCGGGGTGGAAATCCCGTACGAAAAAGGATTGCTCGGGCACTCCGATGCGGATGTGCTGCTGCACGCGATCTGCGATGCGCTGCTCGGCGCGGCGGCACTGGGCGACATCGGCCGGCATTTCTCCGACGCCGACGCAAAATTCAAGAACATCGACAGCCGCATCCTGTTGCGCGAATCCCTGCACCTGGTGCGCGAGCAGGGTTTTCGCGTCGCGAATGTGGATGCGACCATTATCGCGCAGGCACCGAAGATGGCGCCGCATATCTTCCATATGGTGGACAACATCGCCGCCGACCTGCGCGTGGAGAAAAGCGCCGTCAACGTGAAGGCAACCACCACCGAAATGCTCGGCTTCGCCGGCCGCGGCGAGGGGATTGCGGCGCAGGCCATCGTTTTATTGTTGGCCGATTGATGCGCGTTCTCGCTCTCGACACTTCCACCGAATACTGTTCAGTCTCGCTGTGGCACGATGGCGCTGTGATCGAGCGCAGCGAATTGGCCGGACAAAAACATTCCGAGTTGCTGATCGGCATGCTGGACGCGCTGTTGAATGAAGCAGGCGTCAAGCTGGCGCAACTCGACGGCATCGCGTTCGGCAAAGGGCCGGGTTCGTTCACCGGCGTGCGCATCGCCTGTGGCGCGACACAGGGCCTGGCGTTCGGCGCGAATCTTCCCGTGGCCGGCGTATGCACGCTGGAAGCGCTGGCAGAAGCCTCGGGCAGATCGCGCGTGATCGCCGCGCTGGATGCGCGCATGGGCGAGATCTATCACGCGGTGTACGAAAAGCATGGCGCTGTCTGGACGGTGGTGAGCGAGCCGCGTTTGTGCAAACCGGAAGATGCACCAAAGGTAGGCAATCTGCTATCCGCTGATACCAAAGGCAGGCAATCCACTCCCCAGCAAGCTGGGTGTGGAGTTGACACAGCGAATGCAGAATTGTCACCACCGCCGGTTCCGGGCGAAAGCTGGTTCGGCGCTGGCAGCGGTTTCGCCACGCATGGCAACGCACTGGCCGAACGGTATGCCGGACAGCTGTCCGGCATCGATGCGGGCATGGTGCCGCAGGCCGCGGCGATCGCCGCGCTCGGCGCGGTGCAATTCGCTGCCGGCCGCGGCGTCGATGCCGCGCAGGCCCTGCCGCTTTACCTGCGCGACAAGGTGGCGCTGAAGACCTTTGAAAGAGTTCAGCGTTAGGGAGCCTCTAAAAATGCAGAGTTCGCCCAAATGTAAGGCGCGGGAAAAATTTTAGTTTCGGCTAACCTAAAGATTACCCTACACTGAAACTTCGTTTTGCCGCGCCGCATATGTTATATATGTAAGCAAGGAATTTTTTCTGCAACGCAGCATAACCAGCCACTTGGTTGCTGTTGTTTGGCAACTTAGTGGATTGGCTAGTAGTTCCACCAGTTGGGATGAAATGTGGATTTTGAGAGGTTCCCTTGATGCGTGACATGGTGCCGGCGGATATCGATGCGGTGTTCGCGATCGAACAGGCGGTGCAGGCCTATCCGTGGACGCGCGGCAATTTTGCCGATGTGTTGCAGAATGGCTGTTTTTGCCGTGTAGACGAGGCGGGTGGCGCGATAAGGGGTTATGCGGTGCTGATGCCGGTCATGGATGAGGCCGAGTTGCTGAACATCGGCGTGGCGGCGGATCAGCAGCGCAAGGGTGTGGGGCGCGCGATGTTGCTCGAAATGCTCGACATGGCATGCGGGAAGAATATGATCAGGGTATATCTCGAGGTTCGTGCGTCCAATACCGCAGCGCTGGCCTTGTACCGCAGCGCCGGTTTCGTGGGGATCGGCTTGCGCAAAGGTTACTACAGGAACGCCGGCGGCGGTGATGATGCGATCACGATGGCATGCAGGTTGACGGGTGAAATTGATGGATAGGCGTGAAGCGATACTGCGCGAGTTGAATCTCTACCCGCAGTGGAAGCGGCGGGATGCGCCCGCGCCTGCCCCACTTGCCGCCGAACCGGATGCTGCGATCAAGCAAGAGGCTCCGGTTCCAGCCACGGCAGCTGGCTCAATGCAAAAAGCAGATATTCCGACGCTCGCAGTCCAACAGCATGCGAAAGCCGAAGCGATCCAGGCGCCTGCCGTTACGCCGCACTCCGATGTTGCCGGGTTGGACTGGTCGGCGCTCAAGCAGCGGGTAAGCGCATGCAGCGCGTGCAAGTTGCGCGCCGGGTGCACGCAGACCGTGTTCGGTGTGGGCGACGAACATGCCGACTGGCTGTTCGTGGGCGAAGGGCCGGGGGCGGACGAGGATGCGCTGGGTGAACCGTTCGTGGGGCAGGCGGGCAAGCTGCTGGACAACATGCTGATCGCGATCAAACTGAAACGCGGCAACAATGTGTATATCGCCAACATCGTCAAGTGCCGCCCGCCGGGCAACCGCAACCCGGACGCGGAAGAAATCGCGGCCTGCCTGCCCTATTTGCAGCGCCAGATCGAACTGCTCCAGCCCAAGATGATCGTGGCGCTCGGCAAGGTCGCCTCGAATGCGCTGCTCGGCAGGGACGCGACCCTCGCCAGCCTGCGCGGCAAGCTGCACGACTATCGTGGAATTCCATTGATTGTCACCTATCATCCGGCCTATTTGCTGCGCAGTCCCTCTGAAAAAGCCAAGGCGTGGCAGGATCTTTGTGTTGCGCAAAACAAAATGCATGAATCAGAACAACCAACAGAAAAAAAATGATGCCATGGGAATGAATGAAAACGCACTGAAAGTGCTGGTCGTGGAAGACAGCAAGGTTACGATAAAGGTGCTGCTCAATTACCTGAGACGCATGGGGGTAAATCATCCCCTGGTCGCGGAGTCGGGTTCGGACGCGCTGGAGATATGCCGCAATGAACGTCCCGACCTTGTCCTGCTCGACGCGCAATTGCCGGACATAGACGGCTTCGATGTCGCGCGCAATATTCGGGCGCTGGAAGGCAGCGTGGACTGGACCGCGATTATCTTCCTGACCAGCAAGAACACGGATGATGATCTGGCACGCGGCATTGACGCGGGCGGTGATGATTACCTGATGAAGCCGGTGAGCGAAGTTGTGCTGCACGCGAAGATACGCGCGATGCAAAGACTGGTTGGTATGCAGCGTGAATTGGTCCTGGTCACGAATGAACTCAATTCCGCCAACAAGGAGTTGCTGAGGCTTTCCACCATGGACGGGTTGACGGGGATATCCAACCGCCGGATGTACGATGATTATGGCAAACGGGAATGGCGGCGTTGTGAGCGGATGAAACAGCCTATTTCACTGGTGTTGGTGGACGTTGACCATTTCAAGTTGTTCAACGACCAATATGGTCACCAGGCCGGGGATGAATGTCTGAAAAGTGTGTGCGCCGTGCAAAGGCGGCGCTTTTCCAGTGGGTGCAAATCCCACCCGGCCAATTAGCTCCAGCCGGAAGCAACCGGAGCAACTATGGAGGCAACGAAATGGTTGAAGCCTTCGGGTAAAGCGTGTCACGAATTGGTGACAGCGCGAGTGTGCAGGCCGTAACGTGAGTGAACGCTGAGCAAGCCTCGAAAAGGACAATGCACAGGCCGACCCGACCACACTTTCGGGGAAGGTTGATACAACTGGATGGAAGAGCAAGCAATACCACCAGTTGCTGTGCCGGGGTAGTGGCGACAGCATGTACACAAGGAAAGCGCGCGCAACACGGGAAGCCCCTTGGTGTGATCAGGGATGATCAACCGGACGCCCGCGAGGGACAGGCCGGGCACCCTGGGGTGACGGAGAGGTTCGTAGTACTGCCGAAACCGGGTAATGCTGGTGGAGGGAAGGAACCTCAGTTCAAGATAGACGCAAGACGTAGTGAGGACGTGGAGATTGGGTAACCTATCAACTCCGATTAGTGTTCAGAAGCTGCAGATGGCGTTACACGCAAAAGCGAAGTCAGAAGCTGGCTATCGTTTCTATGCGCTGTACGACAAGATCAGCCGCGAGGATATTCTGACTCATGCCTATGCTCAGTGCCGCTCGAACAAGGGCGCACCGGGCGTGGATCGTCAGGACTTTGCGGATATCGAAGCGTATGGAGTAGAGCGATGGTTGGACGAACTGGCGCTTGCGCTCAGAGAAGAGAACTACCGACCTGACCCGATCAGGAGAGTGTACATCCCGAAAGCCAATGGCAAACTCAGGCCACTGGGTATCTCGACCTTGCGAGATCGGGTCTGTATGACAGCAGCGATGCTGGTGCTGGAACCGATCTTCGAAGCCGACCTCCCAACCGAGCAGTATGCCTACCGGCCGGGCCGCAATGCCCAGCAGGCGGCAGAGGAAGTGGAGGAGCGCCTACACCGAGGTCAAACGGATGTCGTCGACGCCGATCTCGCGGACTACTTCGGCAGCATTTCGCACCCCGAACTGATGCAATCGCTCGCGCGACGCATCGTTGATCGGCGTGTGCTGCATCTGATCAAGATGTGGCTGGAATGCGCCGTTGAAGAGACCGACCAACGAGGCAGGAAAACACGAAGCACCGAGGCCAAGGATAAAGGGCGAGGCATCCCGCAAGGCTCGCCAATTTCACCACTGCTGTCGAATCTGTACATGCGGCGGTTTGTACTGGCGTGGAAGAAACTGGGGCTGGAGCGAAGACTGGGCAGTCGAATCGTTACCTATGCGGATGATCTTGTGATTCTGTGCAAACGGGGCAAGGCGGAAGAAGCCCTGCAATGGATGCGCGTGATCATGGGCAAGCTGAAGTTGACGGTGAACGAGGAAAAGACACGCACCTGTAGGGTTCCGGAAGGGGAGTTCGACTTTCTGGGTTACACGTTTGGGAAAAGATATTCGGCGATCACAGGGAAGGCTCGTATTGCCTTGTGGCCGTCGAAGAAAAGCATTCGGCGCATGATCGAAAAGGTCTATGAGCTGACGCTTATCTCAGGAACATGGCAAGAGACCACAGAGCTGATTGGCAAGTTGAATCGCATGTTGCGCGGCTGGGCGAACTACTTTAGTGTAGGTACAGTCAGTCGCGCGTATCGTGCACTCGACAGCTACACGGCTGTGCGGTTGCGGCAGTGGTTGCGCAACAAGTATAAGGTCAGGCGCAGAAGGGGCGGGGCATATCCACTCTCGCACCTCTACGGGTATTTTGGACTCGTACGTCTGAGCGCGCGAGGGCGCAGCGTGGCGTGGGCGAAAGCGTGAGGTCTTGTCCGAGAGCCGGATGCGGGAAATCTGCATGTCCGGTTCGATGAGAGGGGTGTGGAAACGGGGTTAAGGTAAGGGTACTAGGGCACCGCCAAACGAAAGGGGCGGCAACAGACAAACCAAACCTACTTCTACCGCGCCACATCCCGACTCTACCGCTTCCCAAGTGGCGAAGATCGGGCAACGGCCGACGGATCTGGTCGCGCGTTATGGGGGCGAAGAGTTCGTGATGGTGCTCGGAGAGACCAGTGCCGATGGTGCGAGATGGCTTGCCAGTCGCCTGTGCCAGAAAATTGCCGAATTGAATATTCCGCATCATGTGGCATCAACGCGCCATGTCACGGTCAGCTGCGGCGTGGCTTCCGTTATACCCGACGATGATCGTTCTCTCGATGTGCTGCTGAAATCGGCCGACCGTGCATTGTATCGGGCCAAAGCGGCAGGGCGCGACCGGGTGGTGGTTTGCGATTACGACCAGGCTGTCGTTGCAGTGTGATGCAGGGGCAATTTCCGGAGAGATGGCCCGGGCTTACATCTGTCCCTGATCCTGGTCATGCCCGTGGCGCCTGTACAGTATCGCCATGATGCCGGACAGCATCAGTCCGAACACCAGCAGGATCAGTGAGATGCTGAGATTCAGTTTATCCATCAGCGCATACAAACCCAGCATTGCGAAGATGCTCAGATTTTCGTTGAAGTTCTGTACCGCGATCGAGTGTCCCGCACCCATCAGCAGGTGGCCGCGGTGCTGCAGCAGCGCATTCATCGGCACCACGAAATAGCCCCCCATCGCGCCCATCGCGATCAGCAGCAGAACCGCAATCGTGCTGTTGGTGACCGGGATCATGATGATCACCGCGATACCCATTGCGATGCCGACCGGCAAGACCCTGACCGAGTGTTCCAGCTTGACCAGTTTTGCCGCCAGCACCGCGCCGATCGCGATACCGATCGCGAACCATGCGGTTAGTTGTGCGGCTGAGCTGATGCTGTAATGCAGCGCCACGGCCGCCCAGCCGAGCAACAACAGGCGCAGCGTGGCGCCGGCGCCCCAGAACAGGGTGGTGACCGCGAGCGAAACCTGGCCAAGCGGGTCTTTCCACAACAACTTGAAGCAATGCCAGAATTCGGTAAGCAGAAAAACCGGATTGCGGCTGACCGGCTTGTGGTCTATCGCCACCTGGGGAATGTACAGATTGAACACGGCTGCAACAATGTAGATGCCAACGATGATGGAAATCGCCAGCTTGGGCGGTGTATCGATGCCGGTATCGATGAAAGGCACATCCCACCATTGCAGCATCGGCTGGGCAATTTCCGGACTGATCATGATGCCGCCCAGCACGGCGCCCAGAACGATCGCCAGTACGGTCAATCCTTCCATCCAGCTGTTTGCCAATACCAGTTGGCGGGGGGGGAGATACTCCGTGAGGATCCCGTATTTTGCCGGTGAATAGGCCGCCGCACCCAGGCCGACCACGGCGTAGGAGAGCAGCGGATCGACACCGAACAGCATCGCGATGCATCCCATGATCTTGATGTTGTTGCTGATGAACATCACGTGGCCCTTGGGCAGCGAGTCGGCGAATGCGCCCACGAAAGGAGCCAAAACGATGTAGGAGAGTATGAAGGCTTCCTGCAATACCGGCGTGTACCAGTTTGGCGCATGCATGGATTGCAATAATGCGATGGCGGCAAACAGCAGGGCGTTGTCCGCGAGCGCGGAAAAGAACTGAGCTGCAAGGATGGTAAAGAAACCGAGATTCATGTTCTTTCGGCGCAGGCTAATGTGCACAGCACGTTAAAGTCCGCAACGCGGACTGGCCGTAGCCAAAAGAACTGTGCTGCAAGGATGGTGTAAAAGCCGCGATTCATGCTGTTTCGGCGATAGTTAATGTGCGCAGCACGTTAAAGTCTGCGGCGCAGACAGGCCGTGGCCAAAGAAACTGCGCCGCAAGGATGGTGTAAAAGCCGGGATTCATTAAACCGAGTTCTTGTTTTTCAAACTGTTTTATAACACGAAAGTATGACCCCTGCTATCATTCGGCCATCTTAAAATCCTTGCGATAAAGCGACTTTCATGCCCCGTCCGATACAGGCCAATCTGGACTTGAGCGCGCTGGAGAGCAATCTCCGGGTGGCGCGCCGTACCACTTCCGCACGCATCATGTCGGTCGTCAAGGCGGATGGTTACGGCCATGGGTTGATGCGCGCCGCCGAGGCCCTGGCGGCGACGGACGGTTATGCGCTGCTGGATATACAAGATGCGGTGCGGCTGCGCGAGGCGGGTTACCGCCAGACCATCCTGCTTCTGGAAGGCTGTTTCAGCGCGGAACAATTGCCCATCATCGCGGAATACCGGTTGACCTGCGTGATCCACAGTCCGTGGCAGATCGCGATGCTGGACGGTTATCCCGGGAACGGCTCGCTGGAGGTCTGGCTCAAGGTCAACAGCGGCATGAACCGGCTGGGTTTTGCGCCGCAGCAGGTGGCGCAGACCATGGATCAGCTGCGCCGCCATCGCGCGGTGCGCGACATCACGCTGATGACCCATTTTGCGAATGCAGACGAGCCGCGCGGTATTGCCGAACCGCTCGCGCTGTTCAACGATCTTGCTGCTTCCTATCGCGTGGCGCGCTCGCTGGCGAACTCCGCAACGCTGTTGCGCTACCCGGAAGCGCACGGCGACTGGGTGCGTCCCGGCATCATGCTGTATGGCGCGTCGCCGTTTGCCCCGGACATGGGTGAACAATTCAGTGCGCAACAACTCGGACTGAAACCGGTGATGACACTGGGCAGCCGCATCATCGCCACGCAGGAATTGCGCGCCGGCGGCGAGGTCGGTTACGGCGCGTTGTTCCGCGCCGAACACAATATGCGCATCGGCATTGTCGCCTGCGGTTATGCCGACGGTTATCCGCGTCATGCGTTGAGCGGCACACCGATACTGGTGGACGGGCAACGCACCCGGACGCTGGGCCGTGTCTCGATGGACATGCTGTGCGTGGACCTGGGCGCCTTGCCGCAAGCCGGTGTCGGAAGCCGTGTCGTGCTGTGGGGAGACGGCATGCCGATCGAGGAGGTCGCGCGTGCGGCCGGGACCGTCAGCTATGAATTGATGTGCGCGCGGACTGAACGCGTGCGTATAGTAACTTGAGACCACGGGGTAAATAAATGTTGGCGATCATCGGCGGTAGCGGTGTTTACAACATCGAGGGGCTGGCGAACACCCGCTGGGTGAAGGCAAACTCCTCATTCGGCGAGCCGTCCGACGAAGTGCTGGTCGGCGAACTGCCGATCGGTGACCTGGGGCGGCAGCCGATCGCCTTCCTGCCGCGCCACGGTCGCGGGCACAACATCCCGCCGTCGGAGATCAACTTTCGCGCCAATATCGACGCGCTGAAGCGTCTCGGCGTGACCGACATCGTGTCGGTCAGCGCGGTGGGTTCGCTGCGCGAGCACCTGGCACCGGGCATGTTCGTGATCGTCGACCAGTTCATCGACCGCACCTTCGCGCGCGAAAAAAGTTTTTTCGGCAGCGGCCTGGTCGCGCATGTGTCGATGGCGCATCCGGTTTGCCACCGTCTCGGCGATCACCTGCAGGCCGCCGCGCAACAGGTGGGTATCCCGGTGGCGCGCGGCGGCACCTATCTGGTGATGGAAGGGCCGCAGTTCTCCAGCCTTGCCGAATCGGAACTGTACCGTTCCTGGCAGTGCGACGTGATCGGCATGACCAATATGCCCGAAGCCAAGCTCGCGCGCGAAGCCGAGATCTGCTACGCCACGGTCGCGATGGTGACCGACTACGACTGCTGGCATCCCAACCACGACGACGTGACGGTCGATGCGATCGTCAAGGTGCTGCTGGCGAATGCCGACAAGGCACGATCCCTGGTAAAGCGCGTCGCACCGCTGGTGTACGACGATGCGAACGCGAGCGCATGCGCGTGCCGCAGCGCATTGCAATACGCGATCATCACCGCGCCGGAAGCGCGCGATGCGGGAATGGTCGAGAAGCTGTCCGCGGTGGCTGGGAGAGTGTTGAAGAAATAAAGGCAAAAACGAAAATCAGCCACAGAGAACACAGAGATCACAGAGAGATTGGCGGTTTCACATGTTTCATGGATTTTCTCGACAGGTGGTAAGCGATCTCTTGTTTCAACCAATTGGTTTTCTCTGTGATCTCTGGTAAAAAATACTAGCCATTCGACTAAACGAGCAAACAACGCTCGTTAAGTCGCTGGTTATGTGTTCTCTGATGTAACAACTAGCCATTCCACTAGGTTGCAAAGAGACCGCAACCAAGTGGCTGGTTATGTGGCTAAATGGTTTTAATGTAATTAACTTCAGGGTAAAGAAATGACGATTAAATCCCGCATCCGCACCGTCCCGCACTACCCGAAGCAAGGCATCATGTTTCGCGATATCACCACGCTGCTCAAGGACCCGGTCGGCCTTCGCGTCACGGTGGATGAGCTGGTGCGCCGCTACAGGGACGTGAAGATCGACAAGGTCGCCGGTATCGAATCGCGCGGCTTCATCATTGGCGCGCCGCTGGCCTACGCGCTGGGCAAAGGTTTCATCCCGATCCGCAAGCAGGGCAAGTTGCCCGCCGCAACCATCGGCCACGACTATGAACTCGAGTACGGTACCGACCGCATCGAGATCCACACCGACGCATTCGACAAGGGCGAAAGGATCTTGCTGGTGGACGACCTGATCGCCACCGGCGGCACCGCGGAAGCGGCCTGCAGGCTGATCGCCAAGATGGGCGGCCAGATCGTCGAATGCTGCTTCATCATCGACCTGCCCGACATCGGCGGACGCGCCAGGCTGGAGAAACACGGCCATAAAGTGTTTGCCCTGTGCGAGTTTGAGGGGGATTGAAGCAAGGTCGCGATTCATCGTGCCCTTTTGGGGCGCGCCTGACCACTTTAGCTATGTGGGCACATCCAGCGAGGCAATTAAATAAATCAGTGCACGGGTTGCAAAACCCGCTTGACTGTAAAATGCCGGACAATTTCTCCCGACCTCACAGGGCACCAGAATGATGGAACACAATCACGATCACGATCACGACGGCCACTCGCATGGCGGCCATCACCATCATGTCGATCCAAACGGCAATGGCCGTGCCTTTGCCATCGCCATCGCCCTGAACGTGGCTTTTGTCGCGATCGAATTCACTTATGGGTTTATTGCCAATTCGACCGCGCTGATGGCCGATGCGGGGCACAACCTCTCGGATGTGCTGGGGCTGATACTGGCATGGGGTGCGGTGATCCTCGGGCGAAAAGCGCCGAACGGGCGCTACACCTATGGCCTGCGCAGCACTTCCATTCTGGCTGCACTGGCAAACGCCATGCTCCTGATGGTGGCGAGCGGTGCCATTGCGTGGGAGGGCATCCAGCGCTTCGCGCACCCGCCCGTGGTGGCCGGACTCACGGTGACGCTGGTGGCGGCGATGGGCATCATCGTCAACGGTTTGTCCGCATGGTTGTTCATGAAAGGCAGCAAGGGCGACTTGAACATACGCGGAGCGTACCTGCACATGGCCGCTGATGCTGCCGTGTCGCTGGGCGTGGTCATTACGGGAATCATAATGATCTACACGGGCTGGTACTGGCTCGATCCGGTGACCAGCCTGTGCATCGTTATTGTGATTGTCATCGGAACCTGGTCCTTGTTGCGCGAGTCGGTTCAGCTGGCATTGAGTGCCGTTCCGGCACACATCGATGTGTCCGCCGTGGATAGCTTTCTGCGCCAATGTGCGGGAGTCACCGACATCCACGATCTGCACATCTGGGGCATGAGCACGACGGAAAGCGCTTTGACGGTCCATTTGGTTATCCCGGCAGGCTATCCCGGCGATATATTCATGGACAATATCGTGCAGGAACTGAAACAGCGTTTCTCCGTCCAGCACAGTACCCTGCAAGTGGAGCAGGGTACAACCGATCACGCTTGCGCGCTGCATTAGGTTTGCCGGCAAAGCACGGTGTAAATCTGGCTGATGTATAAAAATTGGCAATTTTGGTTACCATGAAAATAAACGGCACGCCTTTCCGCACTATCTGGCCCACCGCCGATAACACCGCAGTGGAGATCATCGACCAGACCAAACTCCCGCATGTATTCGACACGCTGCGGCTGGAGAGCATGCGCGATACGGAGCGCGCAATCAGGGACATGCAGGTGCGCGGCGCGCCGCTGATCGGGGTGACCGCGGCTTACGGCGTGGCGCTGTCGATGCGCCACCACGCCTCGGATGCGGCGCTGAAGGCGACCTGCGACAAGCTGCTGCTGGCGCGCCCGACCGCGGTGAACCTGCGCTGGGCAGTGGAGAAGATGCGCGCGCTGCTGGCGCCGTTGCCTGAAAGCGAACGCGCCGCGGCGGCCTGGCAGGAAGCGGCGCGCATCGCCGACCAGGATGTGGCGATCTGTTCCAGCCTGGGCGAGCATGGCAGCGGGCTGATCCGTGCGATGCACGAAAAGAAAAAAGATACAGTGAACATCCTCACCCATTGCAACGCGGGCTGGCTGGCGACGGTGGATTGGGGCACGGCGCTGGCGCCGGTCTACAAGGCGTTCGATGCGGGCTTGCCCGTGCATATATGGGTGGACGAAACCCGCCCGCGCAACCAGGGCGCGAGCCTGACCGCGTGGGAACTCGGCCGGCACGGCGTGCCGCACACGGTGATCGCGGACAATACCGGCGGGCATTTGATGCAGCACGGCAGGGTGGACATGGTGATCGTCGGCACCGACCGGGTCACCGCGCGCGGCGACGTGTGCAACAAGATCGGCACCTACCTGAAAGCCTTGGCTGCGCATGACAACGGCGTGCCGTTCTATGTCGCGCTGCCGACGCCGACGATAGACTGGACACTGCAGGACGGTGTCAGGGAGATTCCGATCGAGCAGCGCGCTGAAGAAGAGGTGACGCACATCTCCGGGCTGTGCGATGACGGGCAGGTGCGCACTGTGCAACTGACACCAAACAATTCGCGCGCCGCCAACTACGCTTTCGACGTGACCCCGGCGCGGCTGGTGACGGCGCTCATCACGGAAAAAGGCGTGGTAAGGGCGGATGCAGGGGCGATGAAAGTATTATGGTAAAACCTTTAGCCACAGAGATCACAGAGACCACAGAGAAGATCGGCAATATGACAATGGTTTGCGGTTTTCTCTGTGGTCTCTGATGCAACTACTAGCCACTCGACTAAACGAGCAAACTACGCACGTTAAGTCGCTGGTTATGTGTACTCTGTGGCAAGAATTTTGTTTTTGAATTTTTTGAACATGCGGCGGGTGGATGAAGATCGTGAATGGATTTTTGAGAAAGTGAAATCATGAACGAAAAAGAACTGCGCGGCGAAATGGTGCGCATCACCAAGCGATTGGACGAACAGGGTTTGAATCGCGGTGCTTCCGGCAACCTTTCGGTGAGATTCGGCGAGGGCATGCTGATCACGCCTTCCGGGATGGGTGCGGAAGGGCTGACGGAAGAGGATATCGTGTTCGTGCAGATGGACGGCACCCCGCGCGGACGCTGGCAGCCTTCCAGCGAGTGGCTGTTTCATCGCGACATCTACGCGCAGCGCCCGGAGTTTGGCGCAATCATCCATACTCATTGCGTTGCGGCAACCGCGCTGGCCTGTTTGCGCAAGGATATTCCGCCGTTCCATTACATGATCGCGCTGCTGGGCGGGGACAATATACGCTGTGCCGACTATGCGACTTTCGGTACGCAGGGTTTGTCCGATAATGCGCTGGCCGCGCTGCGCGACCGCAAGGCCTGTCTGCTGGCGAATCACGGCATGATCGCGGCGGACGCGGATCTCGCCGGGGCGTATCGTAATACGATGGAAGTCGAAACCCTCAGCGAGATGTATTTGCGCGCAGTGCAGGCCGGCGAGCCGGTGCTGCTGAGCGCGCGGGAATTTCGGGATGCGCAGAAACGCTTTGACGGTTACGGGAAAGCGGCCGAGGCGAAAGGCCGCTAAGCCCCAGTGAATTTTTTCGGCATCGAATCGGCAAGGAATGCGCTTTTAATTTGGTCGCCGAAGCGATTCAGAATCCGGCAACGCCGCCGTCGCTGCGCGGGTCGGATGCACCCTCCAGCGTGCCGTCGGCATTGCGAACGATCGCACCCGCATGTCCCGCTGCCTCATCAAAATCGAGCAGCATCTCGACCGCGTGGCCGCGGCGGCGCAGCGACTCGACGATTTCCGCGCTGAAGCGCGCCTCGAGTTTCAATGTTTCCGATGGCAACCCCCAGGTGCGCCCAAGCAGCCAGCGCGGCGCGCTGACCGCCTGCTGCAGGCTCTGCCCGTAGACGATCGCGCGGGTGAACACCGCTGCCTGGGTCTGCGGCTGGCCGTCGCCGCCCATCGTGCCGTACACCATCACCCGTCCGTCATGCAGCCGCGCCAGCGCCGGGTTCAGCGTGTGAAAAGGTTTGCGTCCCGGCTTGAGCCCGTTCAGCGCGTTCTCGTCCAGCGAAAAACTGCAGCCGCGGTTCTGCCAGTTGAGCCCGCTCTGTTCGAGCACCACGCCGCTGCCGAACTCGTGGTAGATGCTCTGAATGAAACTGACCGCGCGGCCTTCGCTGTCGATGACCCCCATCCATACGGTATCACCCGGGCCGCTGCCCTTGCCCCAGGGCAGCGCCCGGTCCAGTTTGATGGCATTCGCCAAAGGGTCCAGAAATTCAGGCTTCAAACAGTCTTGCGCGGCGATGCGCATATAGCGCGGGTCGGTGATTTCTGCATCGCGAACCCTGAACGCCTGCTTGGTCGCCTCGACGACGCAATGCACGTAGTCGGCGCTGTCGGGTTCGATTTCTTTCAGGTTCAGCCTGTCCAGGATGCCCAGTATCATCAGCGATACCGCCCCCTGGGTCGGCGGCGGCAGGTTGTAGAGCGTGCCCAGGCTGTGTGCCAGCACCAGCGGTTCGACCAGTGCGGCCTGGTAGCTGTTCAAATCGCCCAGTGCAACGGGGCTGCCGATTGCCGCCAGGTCGGCCGCGATCGTCTGCGCCAGTTCGCCGCGATAGAAATCGTCCAGGCCGGTGCGGCTCAAATGGCGCAGCAGCGCCGCCATGCGCGGCTGGAAAAACAGGCTGCCTTGCGCGGGCGGTTTGCCGCCGACCAGAAAGCAATTGGCGAAACCCGGTTGCCGCTCCAGCTCCGTCAGCTTGGCGGTGGTGCTGCGCATCTGGCTGGCGGTCACGGGCACGCCGCGTTCCGCATGTCCGATCGCATCGGCTAACAGCCGCGACAAGGGCATGCGTCCGTTCCAGCGCAGCTTGCTGATTTCCAGCGCGCGCTCCCAGCCCGACACCGTACCCGCCACGGTATTCGCCGCCAGCGGCCCGCGCACCGGGATGCTGCCCAATCCCCGCTCGGTGTAAAACGACGCGGTCAATCCGGCAGCCGCACCGCCACAGGCATCGATCGCGACAGGTTCCCGCCCCGGTTCGTGGATCAGCCAGAACGCATCGCCGCCGAGACCGGTCATGTGCGGATAGACCATCGCGATGGTCGCGGCTGCGGCCACCATCGCCTCGATTGCGTTGCCGCCTTCCTTGAGCACATCACGGGCTGCCTGCGCTGCCAGAAAATGCGGTGCGACCGCCATTGCGCCAGCAGTTTTCAATGTATTTGTCATGTATTGTGTTTATTCAAGGTTTGTCCATAGCCAGCTTCGGCGCACCAGCAGTCATGTCCGGGCCCATTGCCGAGTATCGGATTGCGCTGCCTTATGCCAGTCTACCAGACCGGGATTGTATTGAACCTGCTGTTGAAGTTGTTCTACGGGTCGGAAACCGTGCAGGTAACGATTTCTTGCACCCGTTACCAGTTGTTCGTTCCATCCCGATGGCAGGCAGTTTGTTGCCAAGCCATACCCGCCGAATCTTCGGGTATGGTGGCCAGCGTAATCATCTTGCGTACGCGCCCGCTGAAACGGCGGGCGACGTACCGTGTTATCCGGCCTACAGGTAGTTCGTTATCGGCTAATTAATCGTGCCTGCTGCGAGGTTCATTTCGACGGGTTGGGAAACCATACGTTTGCGCCATGACTTGAGCACGAAAAATGCGAGCAGTGCGGTCGCCACGTCCATGATCGTGACGATGCCGAAGATGGGTACCCAGCTTTGCGTGCTTTGATGCAGCAGCGCGGCAACCGGTGCGCCGAGTATCGCGCCCACCCCCTGGGCCATATACAGGAAACCGTAATTGGTCGTCGCGTTGCCGGTGCCGAAGATGTCCGTCAGTGTGGCCGGAAACAGCGAGAAAATTTCGCCCCAGCCGAAGAACACAATGCCGGAGAGAAGCACAAACGCCACCGCATTGTCCTTAAACACAAGCATCATCACGATAGCGACCGCTTCCAGCAGGAACGCGATTGTCATGGTGTTTTCCCGGCCAACGTGATCGGAAACCCAGCCGAAAAACGGGCGCGTCAATCCGTTGGTGAACCGGTCGATCGACATTGCCAAAGGCAGCGCGGCCAGGCCGAAAACCAATACATCGCTTACCCCGAAATCCTTGGCGAATGCGCCCATCTGCGAGATCACCATCAGGCCGCCGGTCGACATCATCGTCATCATCGCGAACAACAGCCAGAATACCGGCGTTTTCAGCATCTCGCGCGAGGAGAAATCGCGCGTACTCTGGTGCACCGCTTTCCCGGAAACGGCGGGCGTTTTTGCCGGGCCGGACGATTTGGGCGCACGGCGCAACCCTTGGGCGGCCACCAATCCAACCAGGCCCAGAATAATGCCGAACTCGGTCAACGCGGAGGCATAGCCGGAACTCTTGATCATCGCCGCGATCGGAAATGTCGTCATGATCGCACCGAAGCCGTAGCCGGCCGCCACCAGTCCCGTGGCAAGGCCGCGCTTGTCGGGGAACCATTGCACCATCAAGCCGACGATGCCGACATAGATGATCCCCGTTCCAAGCCCGCCGAGGACTCCGTAGGAGATATACAGACCGGCCAAGTCGTGAGCGGAAGCGGCCAATACCCAGCTGCCGCCGGTCATGATTGCGCCGACGGAAATCAATAGCCTGGGGCCGAATTTCTGTATCAGATACCCCTGCAGCGGTGAAAGCCAGGTTTGCAAAACGATAAGGATGGAAAAGGTGACCTGAATGGCGGCAAGGCTCGTTCCCATGTAAGCCTGCAACGGCTTCACAAACATCGCCCAGGCGTATTGCGAGCTGGAAATCGACATCATCGCAACGAGCCCGAAAGCAAGTTGCCACCACCGATTATGGAACCACCTGGATTTGCTTTCCGAACCGGCAACTGTCGTCATGTTGTTTTCCCCTGTTGTGATTAACGGCACGGACAAACTGTCCGTGCTTCCACCACGAATGAGCAACTTGCATGCCATTCCGGTCCGGAATTATTTTCCGGATATTAAACAACGGGGATCCGTCTTTAAATTATTTGTCCCCGGAAAATCCGGTCGGAAAGACGCTGCGTCAGAAGCCAGAATGGTGCATTTCCTTCGGGGCAATTCCCCGAATCGATGCATTGCGACGCGGGCATGCCGGTGTTCAGATTGATAAGGAGTGTGCCGGGCAGGCAGAACCGGTAATGCCGTATTCCGGGAAAATTGCGGGCGATGCAATTCCGGTTTGCCAGTTAACGCAAACCGCATCACACTTGCACCATCGAATAATAAAAACCTCCACCATGGCCAAAGATTCTACCGATTTCAGCACCGTCGATTTCATCCCCGCCGTCCTGCATGTGACACGCGGGCAGGTGTTGATGGACAGGCAACGCCATATCGCCATCGTTGCGAAAAAAGGCAAGAGCAGCGCTCACCTGGTGCACGTGAGATCGGGGGTGTTGAAGATGACCCGGCACACCGCCAGGGAAATCGTCGAGACCTGGTCGGAAGCCGACTATCCGTTCGATCGCGCGCTGGCAAAGCTGCTCGAGTTGGGCAGGCAGCACGGCATTACCGATGCGGCGCGCAATGCGCTGGAAGACTTGGTCAGGGCCGGACAGGAGCCGCACCAGCACAAGCTGTTCGATTGAAACCGTTGCTTTCGGACGAGTCGGCGTGCAGGCAACGGCGGATCAATGTCCGCCGGCGGTCGCTTCGGAGTTGACTGCCGTTTTGATCGGATGGATCAGCCAGATCAGGCTGATCAACAGGATAAACAAGATCGCAGAAATCCAGGCCATATCATCGGCTGCCATCGTTGCAGCCTGCTGATTCACCATGTTGTTGATGAAGCCCAATGACTGTTGCGCATTCATCCCTGCCTGTCCCAGGCCGTAGATGACCGACTGGCTGGCCGGGTTGGCGAAATTGATGTGCTCGGCCAGCACTGCGTGATGCGCGCTGGTCCGGTTCACCCAGGCACTGGTAAAAATGGATGCGCCGAAACCGCCGGCCATGATGCGCACGAAATTGGACAAGCCCGAGGCAGCCGGGATCCTGTCGTGTGCCAATCCGGAAAAGATCAGTGTCACCAAAGGCACAAAAAATGTCGCCATTGCGATGCCCTGGATCAGCGACGGGATCATGATGGTGACAAAATCGGCCTGCGGGGTGAACTGCGAACGCATCCAGAAGATCAGCGCAAACACCATGAATGCCACGGTCGCAAACAGGCGCGGATCAATTCGGGTGATATTTTTCCCCACCAGCGGCGACAGCAGTATCGCCAGCAGGCCGACCGGTGCCAGCACCGCACCGGCGAGCGTGGCGGTGTATCCCATGTTTTGTTGCAACCATAATGGCAACAGCACCACATTGCCGAAGAACACGCCATAGCCGACCGACAGGGCCAATGTCCCGGACCAGAAATTTCTTCCCTTGAACAGGCTGAGGTCAACCACGGGATGTTTTTCGGTCAATTCCCACACCAGGAAAAAACAGAACGCCACCGCCGATACGATGGCCAGCGTGATGATCTGGCTTGAATTGAACCAGTCCAGTTCGTTGCCCTTGTCCAGCAATATCTGCAGCGCGCCGACCCAGACAATCAGCAGGCCCAGACCGACATAATCGATCGGTACCTTGCGCGTGGGTGTTTCACGGTGACGGTAAAGTGCCCAGGTCATGCCGGCCGCGAACAGTCCTATCGGAATGTTGATGTAAAAGATCCACGGCCAGGAGATGTTGTCGGTGATCCAGCCGCCCAATATGGGTCCCAGAACCGGCGCGACCAGGGTCGTCATCGACCAGATGGTCAGCGCCACCCCGGCTTTTGCCTTTGGGTAACTCGACAGCAACAACGACTGGGACAGCGGAATCATCGGTCCGGCCACCGCACCCTGTATCACGCGAAAAAACACCAGCATGGCGAGACTGGTGGACGTGCCGCACAGGAAGGAGGCGATCACGAACAATACGATGCTGGACACAAACAGCCGGACCGCACCAAACCGCTGGGTCAGAAATCCGGTAAGCGGAACCGCGATCGCATTGGCCACGGCAAATGAGGTAATCACCCAGGTGCCCTGGCTGAAACTCACGCCCAGATCGCCCGACAGGGCCGGAATCGACACGTTGGCAATCGACACATCCAGCACATTCATGAATGTCGCCAATGCCAAAGCCATGCTGGCCATTACCAGCATGGCGCCGGTCATCGGCGGCGGCGGTGTGGTGGGTGCGGGAGTCGCCATGAATTGTTAGTGTCGAATTACTGTTTACGGCCGTTTGCCAAGATTGGCCGCGATGATCCGGGCGACCATCGCGTCGACCTCATGGTCATCCCTGCTGTAGACCTGTGTTTGGTTTTCCTCGCGGGGAGTGGCTGCGTTTGCCAGGGCGGACGTTCCGGGTGAAGCCAGATCAACGGTTGCCTCCATCGACATGCCGACCCGCAGGGGATGGGCGGCCACTTCTTGTTCGTCGAGGGCAATCCGGACCGGCACGCGCTGCACCACCTTGATCCAGTTGCCGGTCGCATTCTGCGCGGGCAGCAGCGCGAACGCCGCACCGGTCCCCGAGCCGATGCCGCTCACGTGCCCGTGATAATCGACCTTGCTGCCGTATATGTCGGACGTCAGTGCGACACGTTGGCCGATCCGGATATGGCGCAGTTGGGATTCCTTGTAATTCGCATCCACCCAGATTTCCCTGAGCGGGATGATGGTGAGCAGCGGCATGCCGATCGCGACGCGCTGGCCCAGCTGCACATTGCGTTTGCCTACATAGCCGTCTACAGGCGACAGTATCGAGCCGCGCTTCAGATCAAGATAAGCCTGCTTTACCCTGGCTGCCGCGGCCTGCACGCGCGGATGATTGGTTACGCTGATACCGGCAGTCAGCGCCTCATTGCCGCGCAATTGTTCCTTTGCGGTATTCAATGCCGCGCTTGACGCGGCAACATGATTGAGGGCCGCGTCTAGCGCAGTTTGCGCATGTTGCACATCTTCCTGGGACACCGCACCGGTTGCCAATAATGACTCCCTGCGGTTGAAATCGGCCTGGGCGTTGAGCAGGTCGGCCCGTGCCTGTTGCAGTTCCGCGCGGTGCTGGGCCAGCGTGGAAGTCAGGCCGCTGTTCGCGGCATACAGGGTGCGCACTTCGCGCACGGTTTGCGCAAGCTGCGCCTGCGCCTCCTGCAGCGCGATCTCCGCATTGGTGCTGTCCAGTCTGATCAGCACTTCTCCGGCCTTGACGAAATCGGTTTCGTTTACCGTTATCGCAACAGCGGTCCCGGCCACTTGCGGCGTGATCTGCACGATATTCGCGGCAACATAGGCGTCATCGCTGTACTCGTAATTGCGCGCTACCAGATACCAGTAAGCCGTATAGATAATCGCGGCAATGGCAAAGATGCCGGCCAGAGCCAACATCCATTTCCTGCGCCTGGCCTGATTGCCGTTTGCCGGCAAGGAATTTTCGGGGGCGGATCCACTCATTTTGATGGCTTTCTTTTACTGAATTAATCGGCTATTGGTTGGCGGTGCAACATAGCCGCCGCCGAGGGCAAGCATCAACCCTGCGTATACTTCGGATTCGCGCGCCTGCAGATCGACCAGGGCGCCCTGTTGCTGCAACAACGCGTTTTCAGCAGCCAGCACGCTGATGTCGTTGCCCAGTCCGGCCCGGTATCGGGCATTCTCCATGACATAGGTCCCGGTTGATTGGGCCATCACATTTCTCTGTTCCTGCAGTTGTGTTTGCAGCGCGTTCCAGGACGCCAGTTTGTCGGCGACTTCCCGCAGCGAATTCAACACCGTCTCGTTATAGGTTTCGATCGCGGCATCTGCCCGTGTGGTCCGCCCTTTCAGCTCGGCGCGCAATCGTCCGGCATCGAAGATCGGCAAGCTGATGGCGGGGCCGATCCCGAGGTTGCGGCTGTCGGCGTTCAGCAACCGCGACAGGGTAATGGATTCAAATCCGGCAAACGCGGTGAGGTTCAGATTGGGATAAAAATCGGCGCGCGCCGCCTGCACGTCCTGCAGCTCGCTTTCCACCCGCCAGCGGGCTGCCACCACATCCGCCCGGTGACCCAGCAATTCGGCGGGGATCCGGTCCGGTACTTTGGCTTGCAGGCTGGTCGGCAGACGGGCTTCCAGTTGACTGGTTTGGTTCGGCTCCGCGCCGATCAACACCGCGATGGCATGCCGCGACAGGTCGATCTGCTCGGCCAGCGCTGCCAGGTCGCGTTTGATTTCCAGCACCTGTACCACCGAGTGGCGCTGCACCAGTTTGCTGTCCAGTCCCGCTGTGACGCGTTGGTCGATCAACTGTGCATTATGTTCGCCCGATTGCAGCAACTGTTGCTTGATGCGCAGCTGCTGCTGCAGGCGGGCCAGGCTGAAATATTGCTGCGCAACCGAAGTCGCCAGTATCACCCGGGCTGCTTGCGCGTCTGCTTGTGCCGCGCGCGCCTCACCGATTGCGGCATCGAGTGTCGCGCGTTGTTTGCCGAACCAGTCGATCTGCCACTGCGCCGAAATGCTGGCCGCACTCATCGTTATATCGCTGCCGCCCAGCGGGGGCGGATAGATGCTGTTCGCGCTCAGGTGTTCACGCGTCAATTGCGCACCCGCATTGATCTGTGGGTAGCGCGCACTGTCCGCTTCGGCAACCACCGCCCGGGCGGTAGCCATGCGGGTTTGCACCACCTTCAGGCTGTGATTTTTCGCGATCGCCCTGGAGATCAGCGCATCCAGTTGGTCGTCGCCAAAACTTTGCCACCAGCTTTGTCCGGGAAAGAGGGCGGCATCCGTCTGGCTTCCTGCGGCCAGGGATTGCGGCACCAGCATCTTGGCGCGGGGCTCGATACCGGAAAGGTTCGCGCAACCGGCCAGTGCCAACAGCAATATTCCGGCGGTTTGCTTCCTGAAATAAGTCGGCATCATGTTCTTATCGCATCCAGTCGTTCACGTTTTTCCACGGCTTTGAGCATCAGCAGCAGCAGGGTGCACGCGACCATCGCAACGCCAGCCAGGTAGAGGCCCGCCGAGTAGCCGCCAAAATGGCTGGCGAGCGAGCCGGTTATGGCAGGTGCGATGATCTGGGCAGCGCCATAGGACAGCGTCATTTTCCCCATCATTTTCGCCGGGCGGGTCGGGTAATACTGTCCGGCCATGGTGAGTACCAGGCTCACGATGCCCATCACCGTGCCGCCGAACAGCAGTGCCCCGATGAATGCGCCTGCCGAACCGTGCGTCCAAACGGGCAGCAGGATGCCGATGATCTGCAGCAGGGAAGCGGCGATCAGCGCATTGAGTTTTCCGCTGCGGCGCGCGATGAAATCCCAGACTATGCACGACGGTGCCGCCGCGAGGCCGATAACCAGGAAGACCAGCCCGCCCTTGCCGGCAAGGCCGGGAATATGATCGATGATCGCGACGATGAATGTCGCGCTGACCACATAACCGATGCCCGCGCAAAAATAGGCCAGGGTAAAAAGACGCAGGAAAAGCCGACTCGGCGGCGCATCGTGCATCGTTTGCCCGGTCCGGGTCAGCATGCTCCGGTCCGGGGCCGGCAACCAGCGCAGTGCCGGGACGATCAGCAGACAACCCAGCGCGGTGAGCGCGAACCATTGCTGGCTCCAGTTCAGCCAGTGGTTCATCAGCGACACGGCCGCCGCCGCACAGGCAATGCCAAGACCGATGCCGGAAAAATGGATGCCCAGCTCGCTGCGGTGGTCGTGCCGTATCAGCCAGTTCATGATCAGCCCGCTGCCGAGCAGCAAGCCGGCAGCGCTGCTGAAACCGGCGACGAAACGGGACAGCGCCCAGACGGTGAAATCCGTGGTCAGCCCCATCATTGCGGTGCTGAGTATGGCCAGGATCATGCCGATACGGTACAGGCGATCCTTCAGGACCATATCGCTGATCAGGGAAGCAATCAGTGCACCGCCGAGATAGCCGGCGTAATTGATTGCAGCCAGCCATCCCGCCTCGACCACGCCAAGACCGGCCTGGTGCTGCATGACGGGCAACAGCGGGGTATAGGCAAATCGCGCAACGCCAAGCGCCAGGATCAGGCTGAAGATGCCGGCGCTCAATACCTTGATTCGATCTTGCGGCTTGCGCATTTCGGATAACACCCCAATATTCAACGACGGATTGTTCAAATTTTGCCACTCCTGTCTATCCGGCCCTGCCACGATTCCATTTCGATCAGCTTGGCCAATTGATTCTTCATGGTGTCCATGCTGATCAAAGATCGCTGTTGATGCGCTTGAGAAACTTTTCGATCAAGGCTTCATTGCGCGAATAGAAAATCCACTGCCCGACTTTTCGGGGCGTGATCAGGCCTGCCCGTTGCAGGGTGGACAGATGGGCCGAGATCGTCGATTGGGAAAGCCTGGCTTTTTCGTTTATCTTGCCCGCACA